>JAWVZD010000541.1:0-2347 GCA_033722395.1 Thermoanaerobaculia bacterium
GCCGAGCTCGAGCCGGCCGAGATCGTCGAGCCGCCTCCGGCTCCCGAAGCCGACGACACCGCAGCGGAGGACGAAACCGCCTCGTTCCACGAGGCCGTCGAGGAAGCGCTCGACGCGCCCGGTGACGAGGATCTCGTCGAGGTGGACGACGACGGCGAGGAACCGTCGGTCGATCTCGTCGCCGAACCACCGCCACCGGACGTATCCGCCCCAGAGGAGCCCGAAGTCGAGGCACTCGAGCCGGACACACCAGCGGACGCGCAGCGGGAAGCCGGAGGGGGCGGCGAGTCAGCGGACAGCGACACCCAGGAGACCGCGGTACCCGACTTCGTCGACGACGCCTCGTCAACGGACACCGAAGCCGCCGCACCGCCTCCGACCGACATCCCCCTGACGCCGGACGACTCCGACCTCGACGCCGAGATGAGTGAGCCGCTGGGTGGCGAGACGCAGCTCGACGACGAGAGTCGACGACGGATCGCCGACCTGCTCGAGGAGGGTCAGAACGCCTACGACGCCGGCGAGTATCAATCGGCCATCGACGCCTGGTCGCGGATCTTCCTCATCGACATCGACCACGAGGAGGCCAACCGCCGTATCGAGCAGGCTCGCCGCATGTCGGCCGAGGTCGAGCGTCAGGTCGAGGAGGTGTTCCACGAGGCGATGGCCTCCCTCGACAGTGGCGATCTGGACGAAGCGCGAGAGGCGCTGAATCGGGTGCTCGATCTCCAGCCGGGTCATCTGGCAGCGAAGGACTATCTGGAGCGCATCGAATCGGGCGACGTCCGGCCCGGGGCCGAGACCGGCGAGGCCGTCGAGGAGTCTCCGCTCACCCCGGCCGGATTCGATTTGACCGACACTGCGGAGGTCGAGCTCCAGGAGGGCGAGGGCGAGGACGAGGACGCCGAGCAGCTCTTCACCACACCCGAGCTCACCGAAGAAGAGACGGTCGGTCAGGCGACGGCGCCGATGCCGTCCGCCCCGACGTCCAAGAAAGGACCGAGCCGCAACTTTCTCCTGCTCGGCTCGGCGGTGCTGGTGGTGGTCCTCCTGGGAGGTTGGTGGTTGATCGACAACTGGGATCTCTTCTTCCCCAACTCGCAGGCTGTGCAACAGAGCGAGCCGGCGCCGCGGATCGATCCGATCGCTCGAGCCAAAGCGCTGCACGAGCAGGGCAAGACGGCGATCGCCATCGCGCAGCTACGCCGGCTGCCGCCGGGTGACCCGAGTTATGCCGAAGCGCAGGCACTGGTCGCTCAGTGGGAGACGCCGGAGGGACAGGAGGCGCCACAGGGCCCCAGCGAGGCGGAACGGCGGCGCCAACAGGAGCTGGTCGAACGGGCTCGTCGGGCCCTGGCAGCGGGCGAGAACATCCTCACCCTCGACCTGTTGGAACGAGCCGCTGCGATCGCCCCGCTCGACGCCGAGACCGAGGGGATGCGGGACAGAGCGCGCCTGGCGCTCGAGCCGTTGCGCGAGCAGATCCGCGTCTTTCGCTCGGGCGACTGGGAGTACGCCCTGCCGACGCTATGGAGGATGCGCGAGCAGGACTCCGACAACCGCGACGTCAACCGGCTGATCGTCGATTCTTACTACAACCTCGGCGTGCGCGATCTGCAACGCGGTCGTCCGGAGGCGGCGCTGCGCAAGTTCGAGGAGGCGTTGAGCGTCCGGCCGGGCGATCCGGTGCTCGAGCGATTGGCGGCCTTCGCCGGCACCTATGCCGACGACCGCCCCGAGGATCTCCTTTACCGCATCTTCGTCAAGTACCTGCCGTTTCGCTAGGCGAGGTCGGCCGGCGCCCATGACACCCGAAGAGCCTGGAGGCACTTTGCTCGAGTCCGACTCGGGCGCCAACCGATCCGTTGCTCGGTCGCCCGACGAAGCGACCGACGACACGGGCGAAGGCGAGGCTTCCACTCGACCGATAGTCGACCTACCGTTGTTCGATCCGTCGGAGGTGGCCGGCCGGCGGCAGCCGACGGGGCCCGCCGCCGGGGCCGACGAGGGGAGAGATCGGCCGGTGTCCACCGCCGAAACCCGACCGGTGAAGGCCGGGAGGGAGTCGGGACAGGTAGGCTCCGACCGCGAGCCCGGCGGTACAGCCCCCGCCTCTCTCGGCGATCGGCTGGCGGCTGCCGCGCTCGATCTCCTCGCTCTCCTTCTGGTCTTCGGTCTTCTGGTCGGCGTCTCCTCCGCCATGGGAGTCGACGTGCGACTCTCCGACTTGCCCTTCTACCTGCCGACTTGGATCGCCTTCGGCTTCTTCTACCAGGTCCTGCCCCTCCTCTTCTGGGGTCGAACCCCCGGCATGAAGTGGGCCGGGATCGAGAGTCGCGACGACGAC
>JAWVZD010000542.1:0-2344 GCA_033722395.1 Thermoanaerobaculia bacterium
ACGCACCAGCCCGCCCCGGCCGAGCTTGGTGCCGCCGAACCAGCGGCTCACCACCAACAGGCAGTCCGACACGCCGGCCGCTTCGACGGCGCGGAGGATCGGCGCACCCGCCGTGCCGCTCGGCTCGCCGGCGTCCGACGAACGGGCCGTCGCGGGCCAGCCGAGCCGCCACGACCAACAGTGATGAGTCGCCGACGGCTCGTCCTGTCGAATCCTCTCGAGCTCCGCCTTGGCCTCCTCCTCCCCGCGCACCGGAACGATCCGCGCCCGGAAGCGCGAGCCGCGCTCGCGGATCTCTGCCTCCGAGACGGTCGAAGGCGCTCGGTAGGAGAGGCTCTCAACCACGCAGGGTCGCTTCGTAGATGGAGCGGTAGCGGGCCACGATGTCGTCCTCGGAGAAGTTGTCGAGCGCCCGCCGGCGCGCCGAGCGGCTCATCTCCTGCCAACGGGGCCGATCCTGCAACAACTCGACGGCGGCGGCGCCCATCGCCTCGACCTCTCCGACCGGGAACAGCAGACCGTCCCGCCCGTCGCGCACCACCTCGGGCAGGCCACCGACGTCGGTCGCCACGACCGGTACACCACAGGCCATCGCCTCGAGCGCCGCCAAGCCGAACGACTCGGTCTCCGACGGCAACAGGAAGAGGTCGGCGCCGACCAGGATCTCTTCCACCCGCGCCAGGTTGCCGACGAAGGTGATGTCGTCGCAGATGTCGCAGCGGCGGCAGTACTGCTCGATCTTCGGCCGGTCGGGACCGTCGCCGACCAGCAGCAGCCTCGCCTTCATCTGCCGGCGCACGTGCTCGAAGACGCCGACGACGTCCAAGACGCGCTTCACCGGCCGATAGTTCGAGATGTGGACCAGGATCTTCTCGCCGGGCTCGGCCCAGCGGCCGGCACCCGGATGCTCGAGGGCATGCTCGTAGCGCTCCGGCTCGATGAAGTTCGGCACCACGTGGATCTCGTTCGGGATGTCGAGTTGCTCGCGGGTGGCCCGCTTGAGGTCCTCCGACACCGCGGTGACGGCGTCGCTCTCGAGGATGCCGAAGCGGGTCGTTTCGAGGTAGTTCGGATCGTTGCCGATCAGGGTGATGTCGGTGCCGTGGAGCGTGGTGACCACCTTGAGCGGCTGCGGAGCGAGGATCTGTCGCGCCAGCACGGCGGAGACGGCGTTCGGCACCGCGTAGTGGACGTGCACCAGGTCGAGCTGGTGGTGGCGGGCCACCTCGACCATCTTGGTCGCCAGCGCCAGCGAGTACGGCGGGTACTCGAACAGCGGGTAGCGCGGCACGACGACCTCGTGGAAGGCGAGCTTCGGGTCGACGAGCTCGAGACGCGACGGCAGAGCGTAGCTCAGCACGTGCACCTCGTCGCCACCCGCCGCGAGCGCCATTGCCAGCTCGGTCGCCACCACGCCGGAGCCGCCCCAGGTCGGATAGCAGCTGATGCCGATCCTCACGGCAACCCCCCCGGAAGCAGGGCCAGCGGATCGCTCACCGCCAGTGGGCGCCGGCTCCAGAACGGCTCGCCGTAGGCCGCGCCGATCATCAGCCCGTAATGCTGCGCGCGTCCCTCGACGGCGCGACGGTACTCTGGCGAGGACACCTTCGTCGGCGGCTCGTCGCGCTCGGCGTCCTCCCCCTGGTAGAGCTGACTCCTGTACTCCGCCAGAGCCTCCATCTTGCGCGCCCAGACAGTCGACACGTCGACCACGAACGCCGGCTCGAACGGATCGTGCTGCATGTACGAGAAGACCGCCGACGGGCGATGCGGCGGACCGCCGACGCCACGGCGGGCCAGGCCGGCGTAAAAGCAGGCCTCCTCGACCAGCCGGTGGGCGCGGGTGTGGTCGGGATGACGGTCGTGCGGCGATGGGCCCAGGACGAGCGCCGGTCGGACCTCGCGGAGCGTCACGATGAGCGCGTTCTGCTCCTCCGTTCCGGTGGCCAGATCGCCGTCGCCGAAGTCGAGAAAGTCCATCCACTCGACCCCCAGGGCCGCCGCTGCCCGCTCGGCCTCGCGCTGCCGCTCCTCGGGGGTGCCGCGCGTGCCGGCCTCTCCACGGGTGAGATGGAGAACACCCGCCCGCCGACCCTGCTCGGCGAGCAGCGCCAGGGTGCCGCCGCAGGCCAGCTCGACGTCGTCGGGATGCGCTCCGATCGCCAGAACGTCCAGCGCCTCGCTCGTCATACGCCCTCCGGATCGATGAGATGGAGCCGTCGCGGATCGAGATCGAGCTGCGCGCTCAGATGCTCGACGAACCCCGGATAGCGGCCGACGAAGTGCGCCGCGGTGATCAACCGCTCTTGCAGAACGCCCTGCGGCCGTACGGAATCGACCAGGC
>JAWVZD010000543.1:0-2337 GCA_033722395.1 Thermoanaerobaculia bacterium
CTCGAGGATGTCCCAGACCTCATCGGTGCGCCGTTCGAGCATCTTCTTGGCCGACTTGATCGTGTCGGCGTGGCCCAGCTCCTTGAGCCGCCGGATGATGAACGGCTGGAAGAGCTCCAGCGCGATCTTCTTCGGCAGGCCGCACTGGTGGAGCTTGAGCTCCGGGCCGACCACGATCACCGAGCGACCGGAGTAGTCGACCCGCTTGCCGAGCAGGTTCTGGCGGAATCGGCCCTGCTTGCCCTTGAGCATGTCGGACAGCGACTTCAAAGGCCGCTTGTTGGCACCAGTGATCACCCGGCCACGCCGGCCGTTGTCGAACAGCGCGTCGACCGCCTCCTGCAGCATGCGCTTCTCGTTGCGGACGATCACCTCCGGCGCCCTGAGCTCGAGTAGCTTGCGCAGCCGGTTGTTGCGGTTGATCACCCGCCGGTAGAGGTCGTTGAGATCGCTGGTCGCGAAGCGGCCGCCGTCGAGCGGCACCAGCGGTCGGAGCTCCGGTGGGATGACGGGGATGACGTCCAGGATCATCCACTCCGGGCGATGGCCGCTATTGCGGAAGGCGTCGACCACCTTGAGCCGCTTGGCGGCCTTCAGGCGCCGGATCTGGCTGGTCTCGGTGCGCATCTTGATGCGCAACTCCTCGGCCAGCTCGTCCGGATCGATGCGCGCCAGCAACTCCTTGATCGCCTCGGCACCCATCCGGGCGTCGAACTCGCCGTCGCCGAAGGTCTCGCGTACCTCGCGGTACTCCTCCTCCGACAGCAGGCTCCCCTCCTCGAGGTCGGTATCCATCGGATCGACGACGACGTAGCTCTCGAAGTAGAGGATGCGCTCGAGATCGCGCAGCGACAGGTCCAGGAGCTGCCCGATGCGGCTCGGCAGGCCCTTGAAGAACCAGACGTGCGATACCGGACTGGCGAGCTCGATGTGGCCCATGCGCTCGCGACGGACGCGGGATCGGGTCACCTCGACGCCGCACTTGTCGCACACCACACCGCGGTGCTTCATGCGCTTGTACTTGCCGCACAAACACTCCCAGTCGGTGATCGGGCCAAAGATCTTGGCGCAGAACAGTCCGTCCCGCTCCGGCTTGAAGGTCCGGTAGTTGATGGTCTCGGCCTTGGTGACCTCGCCGTGACTCCACGAACGGATCTTCTCCGGCGCTGCGACCGAGATCTTGATCGCGTTGAAGTCCTTGAGGGACTGTGGCTTTTCGAAACTACGAAGGGGTTGCACTATGAATCCTCCTTCTTCCCTCAGACGCTCAGAAGCTCGATGTCGAGGCAGAGACTCTGCAGCTCGCGAACCAGTACGTTGAACGACTCGGGCAGGCCCGGATCCTCCGGCACCTCGCCCTTGACGATCGCTTCGTAGACCTTGCTGCGACCCTCGACGTCGTCACTCTTGACCGTCAGGAGCTCCTGCAGGGTGTAGGCAGCGCCGTAGGCCTCGAGCGCCCAGACCTCCATCTCGCCGAAGCGCTGGCCGCCGAACTGGGCCTTTCCACCCAGTGGCTGCTGCGTGATCAACGAGTAGGGTCCGATCGAGCGCGCGTGAATCTTGTCGTCTACCAGATGCGACAGCTTCAACATGTAGATGTAGCCGACGGTGATCTGCTGCTCGAACGGCTCACCGGTGACACCGTCCATCAGGGTCGTCTTGCCCGAGGTCGGTAGCTCGGCCGCCTCGAGGTGACCGCGCATGTCCTCCTCGGTCGCGCCGTCGAAGACGGGCGTGGCGAAATGGAGTCCCAGCACCTTGCCGGCCCATCCGAGATGGGTCTCGAGGATCTGACCGACGTTCATCCGGCTGGGCACGCCCAGCGGGTTCAGGACGATGTCGACCGGCGTGCCGTCCGGCATGTACGGCATGTCCTCCTCCGCCAGGATCTTCGAGATGACGCCCTTGTTGCCGTGCCGGCCGGCCATCTTGTCGCCCACCTGAAGCTGGCGCTTCATGGCGACGTAGACCTTGACCAGCTTGATGACGCCGGGCGGCAGCTCGTCGCCTTTCTGCAGCAACGCGATGCGCTCCTCGTTGACTCGGTGCAGCACCTCGATGTGCGAGTCGGTGCGGCGATAGATCTCCTCGACCTCCTCGAGCAGCTTCTCGTCGTCGATCGGCAGACGCAGGATCTCCTGGCGCGTCAGCTGATCGAGCGCTTCGTAGGTGATCTCGTCGCCCTTGGCGAGAAGCTCCTCGCCACCGCGCGAGGTCACCTTCGCGGTGACTTCGTGCCCGGTCAGCGAGTCGGTGATCTTCTTGTTGCGCTCCTCGGTCAGGATGCGCACCTCGTCCTTGATGTTCTTCTCCAGGCGACGCACCTCGGCGGCC
>JAWVZD010000544.1:0-2334 GCA_033722395.1 Thermoanaerobaculia bacterium
AACCTCCAGCAGGGCGTCGAGGTCCTGCACGAGCGCGCCTCGCTGGAGGGGTTGGACGACCATCGCAGCAAGACGGCGCGCACCTACGTCGACCGGCTGATCGCCTGGCTCGAGACCCACCACGAGCAGCCGTTTTTCGTCTTCCTGCACGTCTTCGACCCGCACAGCCCGTTCCGGCCGTTCGAGCCCTACGACCGGCGCTGGCTCGACGAGGAGACGCTCGCCGCCCACGAGGCGAACCTCGAGAAGCTCGCCGAGGTGGAGGAGCTGCCCTGGCACACCCTGCCGACGGCCGAGAACCTCGAGGCCGCGGGGGTCACCGAGGAGGAGTATCTGGCCGCGACGCGAGCCTGGTACGACGCCTCGATCCGGGCGATGGACGTCGAGGTGGCGCGCCTCTTCGAGCGCCTGGAGGAGCACGGCATCGCCGACGACGTCCTCTTCGCCTTCGTCGCCGATCACGGCGAGGAGTTCCTCGAGCACGGCCGCTCGTGGCACGGCCACTCGGTCTACGGCGACATGATCAACGTGCCGATGTTCGTTCGCTGGCCGGGGGTCGTGCCGGCCGGCCGGGTCGTCGACCGCACCACCCAGTCGATCGACCTCATGCCGACCCTGCTCGAGCTCGCCCGCCTGCCGGTGCCGTCCGAGGCCCAGGGGCGGAGCCTGGTGCCCCTGATGGCGTCGCCGGACGACCCGTCGGCCTACGGCGGCGGCCGCGCGCCCGTCTTCTCGGAGAGCGGCGGCGACGACGAGGAGGACGGGAGCCCCCACGCCTACGCCGTCGTCCACGACGGCTGGAAGCTGATCTGGAACGTCGTCGTCCACGACGACCGCCCCGAGTTCGAGCTCTTCGACCACGAGGCCGATCCGTTGAACCTCGAGAATCTCGCCGACGCGCACCCCGACAGGGTCGCCGACCTAAAACGCCTGATCGAGGGCTGGCGCGCCGAGGCCGAGGCGGCCCGGGTCAGCGACGAGGGCCTCGAGGAGGAGCTCACGCCGGCCGAGATCGAGGAGCTCCGCGCGCTCGGCTACCTGAACTGACGGGCGACGCGTCGCCCGTCATCCCGACCGAGCCGCAGGCGAGCGGAGGGATCTCGAGATTCCGAAGGAGGCGCGGCCGCTACCCCCGGCTCGGATGGCATTCCCCCATGCCCAGCCGGGAAGAGGCCGCCATCCTCGCCGACCACGGCGAGCGCTACCGCAGCCGCGACGCGGCCATCGCCCGCGAAGTGGAGCAGGCCGTCTTCGGGACCGCTCTGGGCGCCAACGGCTACACCACCCTCGCCCAGGCCGAGCGGCTGGCCGGGAAGCTCGCCCTCACCCCGGGCGCGAGAGTCCTAGACATCGGCTGCGGCTGCGGCTGGCCGGGCCTCTACCTGGCGGAGCACCGCGGCGCCCGCCTAGTCGGCAGCGACCTGCCATTCGAGGGTCTCGCCCGCGCGGTGGGCAACGCCGCGCGCGGCGGCCTAGCCGAGTCGTCCCACTGGGTCCAGGCCTCCGCCCGCGCGCTGCCGTTCCGCCACGGCGCCTTCGACGCCGTGATCCACGCCGATGTGCTCTGTTGACTGTCGGCCAAGCTCTCCGTGCTGAGAGCCTGCCGCGATCTGCTTCGCCCCGGCGGCCGCCTCGCCTTCTTCACCATCCACCCCGCCCCCGACCTCACCGAAGCCGCCTACCGCCGCGCCTGCCGCCTCGGCCCCCGCGCCGTCGCCACCCGCCGGCGCGACCACCTCGAGATGCTCGCCACCGCCGGCTTCGAGGCGATCGAGTCGATCGACCTCACCCCCGAATTCCGTCGCGCGGCGGCCGATCTCTTGGCTTGCGAGGCCGAGCACGAGGACGCCCTACGCGCGGCCGTCGGCGACCGTCTCTTCGACGAGCGCCGTGCCTCGGTCGAGGAGACCCTGTGTGGCATCGACGAGAGATTGCTCCGTCGCTCCCTCTTCCTGGCCCGTCGACCGGACAGGTCATCCTGATCGCAGCGAGCGCAGTGGAGCGATCCGACCCTTTCCTATACACTCTCCCGCGCTTCCGAGCCTGCGGGCTTGGAGGCGACGGCCAGCCGTTCGGGGCGTAGCGCAGCCTGGTAGCGCATCTGCTTTGGGAGCAGGAGGTCCCCAGTTCAAATCTGGGCGCCCCGACCAGACTCGCTCTCGGGGCAGGAGCGGTCCCAGGACCCGCCCCGAGGGCCCCGATGAGCCGGCGAGGGAATGAATCCGGCCCGGAGGACGTACAATAGAGTGTGCGGAACGCGCCTCCGGCCCGGGTCGGTTCAGTCTCGGCCGAGCCGACAGCGGTGCCGGAGCGCTTCCGCCCACTCTGCCAGTA
>JAWVZD010000545.1:0-2332 GCA_033722395.1 Thermoanaerobaculia bacterium
CGGATCAACGAGCAGATGGCGCGATTGCCGGGTTTCACCGAGAGTCATCCGCTGCAGCCGGCGGAGACGGTGCAGGGCAATCTGGAGCTCCTGTGGGAGCTCGAGCGCGTACTGGCCGAGCTGACCGGTCTGGCACGGGTCAGCCTGCAGCCGGCGGCCGGGGCGCAGGGCGAGTTCGCCGGCATGCTGATGGTCCGCAAGGCGCTCGAGGAGCGGGGCGAAGGGCGTCGCTACGTCCTCATTCCGGACTCCGCGCACGGTACCAACCCCGCCTCGGCCCACTTCGCCGGCTACGAGGTCAAGGAGCTGGTGTCGGCCCCGAGCGGCGAGCTCGACGTCGGCGATCTGAAGTCGCACATGACGGACGAGGTGGCGGCGCTGATGCTGACGGTGCCGAACACGCTCGGCGTCTTCGAGTCGCGCATCCTGGAGATCGCCGAGGTGGTGCACGACAAGGGTGGCTTCCTCTACTGCGACGGAGCCAACTTCAACTCCTTCGTCGGCAAGGCGCGGCCGGGTGACATGGGGGTCGACGTGCTGCATCTCAACCTGCACAAGACCTTCACCACCCCACACGGCGGGGGAGGCCCGGGGGCCGGGCCGGTGGCGGTGGCAGAGGCGCTGGCGCCCTACCTACCGAAGCCGGTCGTCGAGCGCACGAATGAGGGGTTCCGGCTCGACTTCGACCGGCCCCGGTCGATCGGCCGAACGCGCTCGTTCCAGGGACAGTTCGGCGTGCTCGTGCGGGCGCTGACCTACATCCGGGCGATGGGCGGTGACGGGCTGGCACGGGTCGCCGAGAATGCCGTCCTGAACGCCAACTATCTGCGCGCCGCCCTCGACGGCACCTTCCACCTGCCGTACCGCACCCCATCGATGCACGAAGTGGTCTTCTCCGACAAGAAGCAGGATGCCCTCGGCGTGACCACGCTGGACATCGCCAAGCGCCTGATCGACTACGGCTTCCATCCGCCGACGATCTACTTCCCGCTCATCGTCTCGGGGGCGCTGATGATCGAGCCGACCGAGACCGAGAGCAAGGACGATCTGGACGCCTTCATCGATGCGATGCGGGCGATCGCGGCCGAGGCGAGCGAGGTGCCCGACCTAGTACGCTCCGCCCCCCACTCGAGTCCGGTGCGCCGCTGCGACGAAGCGCGGGCCGCCCGTCACCCGGTGCTGCGCTGGTGGCCCGACGACGACTCGGACGACGAGGCCGAGGCGGCGGACGAGGAGGGGCGACGGGGGGCGTGAGGGCACGCTTCGAGACCACCCTCGCCGTCCTCTCGTTCGGCTGCTGGTCGATCGGTCTCCTCGCCTACCTCGGCCTGCTGCCGCTCGCCGGCGCTCTCGATCTCGACCTCCAGGTGCTCTTCGCCGCCGCCGCGGCCGTCGGCTGGCTCAGCGGCAACGTCTACGTGCAGCGGAGCCGCGGCGTCGCCAGGGTCGAGCGCGGCCGTTTGATCCTCATCTACCTCCTCGGGCCGCCGGGGGCACTCTTTCTGATCCGCTCTCTGGCCTCCGTCGAGCACCAGGCGGCCGCCCCGCTGGCGTCGGTCTACGCCTTCGGCGTCTACGCCGTCCTGTTCTTGGTGCCGGTCTCGCTGCGCCGCGCCTTCCGATCCCCGAGCTAGCTCCCCCGGGCCGAGAGCGTCGACTAGTCCTCGCCGGCCTGGTCGATCCCGAAGCGGATCATGACGCTCGCCGAGACGCCGATCGTCCCGGTGGCGACCGGTGTCGAGGTGTCGGCCGCCATCCCTCGCATCGCCTGCTCCTGGATCGCGAGACGCGGCACGTGGATCCCCTGATCGCCGACCTCGAGGATCGGACCGAGCCCGACCCCGAGGGCGTCGGCGATCGTCTCCGCCTTGCTGTGGGCGTCCTCGACGGCGGCGACGAGTGCCCGTCGACGCGCTTCGGTGTCGTCCTCCAGCCCGAGATCGAGCCCCTCGATGCGGTTCGCCCCGGCCTCGATCGCGGCGTCGACGACCGGCCCGATGCGGCTCAGATCGCCGAGGCGCACCGAGACGGTATTGGTGGCTCGGTAGGCGACGACGCGCGGTCGCCTCGGCTCGCCACGCTGCGGCTGGCTCGACTCGTAAACCGGTAGCAGGCGCAGTTGGGAGGTGCGCAGCGCTTCGGGCGCGATACCGAGCTCTTCGACCGTCACCAGGATGGCGTTGGCGATACGGTTCGTCTCCAGCTGTGCGTCACGCGCCGTCGCCGCCTCGCTCTCCACGCCGATCCGGACCATCGCCTGGTCCGGCTCGACCTCGACCGAGGCTTCGCCGCTGACACGGATGAACGGTCGCGGCTCGCAGTCGGCGGCGAG
>JAWVZD010000546.1:0-2300 GCA_033722395.1 Thermoanaerobaculia bacterium
CCGCTTCCGGTCCGTCGCCGCTCTCGACTCCACACAGCACGAGCATGCCGATGCCGATCGATCCGACCGTCTCCCCGTCGACCGTGACGAGGGCCGACCGAACCCGCTGTAAGACCAGACGCATCCGATTTCGTCTCTGCTCGCGAAGGGCGCGCCAACGGTCTGCCGAGCTCGGCGCATCACCTCCCGGCGACGCCGGGCAACGGAGCCCGATCGGCCGACGGGGCAGCGGATCCGGGCCCCGACGGGAGACCGGCGAGGCGACCGGACGGCCCGCGACCGTATGATACGTTAGCCCCCATTCGAGAGGAGACGAACGATGGTCAACAAGGTGATTCTCATCGGGAATCTCGGGCGTGATCCCGAGGTTCGATCCACCCCTTCCGGTCAATCGGTGGCCAACTTCACTCTCGCCACCAGCCGGCGGTGGCGCGATCGCGACGGCAACCAGCAGGAGCAGACGGAGTGGCACCGCATCGTCTGCTGGGGTCGCCAGGCGGAGATCGCCGGGCAGTATCTGACGAAGGGGCGCCAGATCTACGTCGAGGGCCGCCTGCAGACGCGCTCCTGGGACGACAAGCAGACCGGTGAGAAGAAGTACATGACCGAGGTGATCTGCGACAACTTCCAGATGCTCGGCCGGCGCGACGACTACGACTCGAGCTCGACCTACGACCAGACCGCCGGCGACTCGGCACCGAGCGAGCCGGTCGACGACGACATCCCGTTCTGAATCTCCGCCCCGCGCGCCACCGCTCGGGTCGGGGAGGCGCGGCGACAGGGCGTTCGTACCGCTCGTGGCGCTCGGCGGGGACCCTCGCGCGCCTCACTCCTACTCCCCGCCGAGTCGCGCTTTGAGGCTCACCAACAGATTGAGCGCCGCCACCGGCGACAGCCGTTCCAGGTCGATCTCGCGCAGCACCGCGGCGACGATCTCCTCCGGCGGAGCGAACAGGTTCAACTGATCGGGACCCTGCTGCCCCGACCCGCCGTCCGACCGCCGGGCCAGCCGCGGCTCGCCCTTGAGATCGTACTCCTGACGCTCCAGGTTCTCCAGGATCTCTCGTGCCCGTTCCAGCACCTCGTCGGGAAGTCCGGCCAAGCGGGCGACGTGAATGCCGTACGACTCGTCGGCCTGGCCGGCGACGACGCGGCGCAGGAAGACGATGCGATCCTCCCACTCCCTGACCAGCATGGTGCGGTTCACCACCCCCGGCAACACCGAGGCGAGCTCGGTCAGCTCGTGGTAGTGCGTCGCGAACAGCGTCTTGGCGCCGATCCGCCGCTCCAGATGTTCGACGATCGCCCAGGCGAGCGACAGCCCGTCGAAGGTCGCCGTACCGCGACCGACCTCGTCCAGGACGACCAGGCTCCGATCGGTGGCGAAGCGCAGGATGTTGGCGGTCTCGATCATCTCGACCATGAAGGTCGACTCGCCGCGGGTCAGGTCGTCACTCGCCCCGACCCGGGTGAAGATACGGTCGACCAGACCGATGCGCGCCGACTGGGCGGGGACGAAGCTACCGGCCTGGGCCATCAGCACGATCAGGGCGACCTGGCGTAAGTAGGTCGACTTACCGCCCATGTTCGGCCCGGTCAGGACGACGATACGGGACTCCTCCCGCTCGAGCAGAGCGTCGTTGGGGACGAACGACTCCTCGCCGAGGCGCTCGACCACCGGATGGCGTCCGTCACGGATGTCGATCGCCTCGCCGGCCTCGAGCATCTCGGGCCGCACGTAGCGGTGCGCTTCAGCCAGCTCGGCGAAGCTCGCCAGCACGTCGAGGCGGGCGAGGGCCCTACCCAACCGAGCCAGCGGCTCGCGGTAGGTGGCGATCTCGGCCCGTAAGGCGTCGAACAGCTCCGCCTCGAGAGCGAGCTGACGCTCTTCCGCGCCGAGGATCTTCTCCTCGATCTCCTTGAGCACCGGCGTGACGAAGCGTTCGGCGTTGACCAGCGTCTGCTTGCGCTCGTACTCCTCCGGCACCGCAGCGAGGTTCGCCTTGGTGATCTCGATGTAGTAGCCGAAGACCTTGTTGAAGCGCACCTTGAGCGACTGAATGCCGCTGCGTTCGCGCTCACGTGCCTGCAGCTCCATGATGTGCTGCTTGCTGTCACGCGCCAGCGAGCGACAGTCGTCGAGCTCCTCGTCGACCCCCGCAGCGATCACCCCGCCCCGCTGCAACGTAGCGGCCGGCTCCTCCTCGAGGCGGACGTCGAGCGCCTCGCGGAGCTCCGCCACCGGGTCGACCGCCGCCACCTCGACCAGTAGCTCGGCGCGCGCCTCGATCAGCCGCTCG
>JAWVZD010000547.1:0-2300 GCA_033722395.1 Thermoanaerobaculia bacterium
CAGCACGCCCCTGCGCGCCGCCGACACTACCGCAGGCTGCTGCCGCTCTTCCCGACCGCCATCGAGGAGTTCGACCTCTCATCCTACGATCTGATCCTCAGCACCAGCCATTGCGTGGCGAAGAGTGCGCTGCGGGTCGGCGACACCTTCCATCTGTGCTACTGCCACACGCCGATGCGCTACATCTGGGATCAAGAAGAAGCCTACTTCCCACACCGCACCGGTCCGCTGGCACGCCTGCGCGGAAGGATTCTCGCCGAGCTCCGACGCTGGGACCGTGCCACCGCCGACCGGGTCGATCAGTTCGTCGCCAACTCGCGTTTCGTCGCCTGGCGCATCGAGCGCTACTACGACCGCCGGGCCGAGGTGGTCCATCCACCGGTCGACATCGACTACTTCACCATCGCCAACGGGAGTGCCGACGAAGAGCGCCGGCCGTTCGCCTTGGTGGTCGCCGCTCTGGCGCCCTACAAACGCATCGATGTCGCCATCGACGCCTGTGCGCGTGCCGGCGTCGAGCTCGTCATCGTCGGCGACGGCCCCGAGCGACGTGCCCTCGAGCGACGCGCCGAGGGGACGACGACGCGCTTCCTCGGCCGGGTCGCGCGATCGGACCTGCGCGACCTGTATCGCAGGGCCATCTGTCTGCTGCAACCCGGCACGGAGGACTTCGGGATCGCCCCGGTCGAGGCCCTCGCCTGCGGCTGCCCGGTGGTCGCGCGGGGCGACGGAGGGGTGCTCGACATCGTCGAAGACAACCGCCACGGCTTGCTGGTCGAACCGCCGGCCGGAGCGGCCGCGATCGGCCGGGCGATTGACAAAATCGAGCAGATTCGCTTCAATGAAGACGATCTGAGACAACGAGCCGAGTGCTTCTCACCAGCTCGGTTCCAGCACCGTATGACCTCTCTGCTCGACCGTCAGCTCTCCGACCACGGGGGAGCCGCGAGATGATCCGCAACAAGCACCGTAGCACCGCGGCCATCTACCTGACGAGCGACGTCGTCGCCACGCTGCTCGCCTTCGTCGCCGCCTGGTACCTGCGCTTTCGGGTCGGCGCTGTACGCGAAACCCTCGAGACGTCGTTTGGCGCACTCGCCGATTCGCCGGATTTCGATCGCTACCTGATCCTCCTACCGATCGTTCTGGTGGCGTGGCCGATCGTCTTCTACTTCCACGGCCTCTACCAGATGCGGCGCGGCCGCAGCCGCGTCGACGAGATGTCGACGGTGGTCCTCGCGGTGGTGCTCGCCACCCTCCTGTTGTCGGTGTTCACCGCCTGGTACCGCCCGCCGGGCGCACCGCGTCCCGACGGCACCTTCGAGCCGTTCACCTACAGCCGCAGCTTCTTGGCGCTCTTCGGCGGCCTCGACCTACTGCTGGTCGGCGCTGGGCGCGAGAGCATCCGCGCCGCGCTCAAGCGGCTCCGCCTGAGCGGCCGCAACCTGCGCCGCATCCTCATCATCGGTGCCGGAGCGCTGGGTCAGGAGATCACCCGCAAACTGGTCGACCACCGCGACCTCGGCTTCCAGGTGATCGGCCTGCTGGACGACGATCCGGCCAAGGGAAGTCAGAGCTATCACGGTGCTCCGGTTCTGGGACGGGTGGATGACGTCCAGCAGGTGCTCGACCAGCACGAGATCGACCAGGTCTTCATCGCCCTGCCGCTCGAAGCGCACCGCAAGATGATGAGGGTCCTCGAGATCGTCGGCCGCGAGTGCATCGAGGTCCGGCTGGTGCCGGACATCCTCCAGTACGCCACTCTCAAGGCAACGCTGGAGGACCTCGACGGCACGCCGGTGATCAACCTCTCGCAGGTACCGCTCCAGGGCTGGAAGAGCCTCGCCAAGCGGCTGATGGACATCGCCATCGCAGCGGCCGCCCTGCTCGTGCTGCTGCCGTTCTTCCCCCTCGTCGCCTATCTGATCAAGCGGGAGGACGGTGGACCGATCTTCTATCGCCAGGAGCGCATGGGGCTCGACGGCAAGCCGTTCATGATCCTCAAGTTCCGCTCCATGAAGGTGGGCGCCGAGTCGTCGACCGGTCCTGTCTGGGCGATCGAGGACGATCCACGTCGTACCCGTGTCGGACGCTGGCTGCGGAAATGGTCGCTCGACGAGCTGCCGCAGCTGTGGAACGTCCTCAAGGGCGAGATGTCGATCATCGGGCCGCGGCCCGAGCGGCCGGCCTTCGTGCAGGAGTTCAAGCACCAGATCCCGCAGTACATGCTGCGTCACCGCGTCAAGTCCGGCATCACCGGGTGGGCGCAGGTGCACGGCTGGCGCGGCACCACGTCGATC
>JAWVZD010000548.1:0-2292 GCA_033722395.1 Thermoanaerobaculia bacterium
CGGATCGAGCTCAGGCCGAGCCGCCCGCCGAAGTAGCTCCGGCACCCCCGCAGATCCCCCCGGTCGGCCGATCGCAACCGAAATCGAGAAGGTCGCTCGAGCGGCGGATCAGAGGACCAGCATCACCTCGTCCCCGTAGAGGATCATCTCCTCCGACGGGACGTCGTCGCCGTTCGCCGGCTCCAGGGTGACCGCGATGCCGGACACACCGGACGGCATGGTGGGAGAGGCAAGGATGGCTCGGCCGTCGGGATCGGGCTGGAAGGTGCCGCTGCTCACCAGATCTCCGTCGACCACGAACCAGAGCTCGTAGACGTGATCCGGGGGCGCGGGTGCCAGGCCTTCGAGCGAGACGTACCAATGCTGGTGATCCTGGCGCACGAAGAGCCAACCTTTGGAGTCGGCGGCCGTCCCAGTCCGCGCGGGCTCGAGCTCGCACAGTTCGGTGCCACTGGTGGCCAACCAGGCCGGCGCCGCCTCGGCCCCGCTGCCGAGCTCGGCCAAGTCCTGGCGCAGCTCCGCGATGCGGTCTTCCTGCCGGCGGATCTCCTCGCGCTGTCGACCGAGCTCGGCGTACTGCAGGGCCGACAGGCCGAGCAACGCCACTGCGAGGACGGCGGCGACCCGGAGCATCCAAACCGGCCGGGGCGATGAGCCGGCCACCGACGAGCGCTTCTCCGAGGGTGAAGCGGGCGGAGTCGCCCCGCGGCCGCTGACCCGGGACACGAGAGTCCGCTTGACGGCGGGCGCGGGCCTCACCTCGTCGATCTCGTAGGCCAAGAGACCGAGTGTTTCGAGATAGGCGCAGCGCTCGCCGGCTTCGGGCGGAACGCCGCTCTCCAGCGCCTCCAGAGCCGCCTGGATGTCGGCCTCGGTGCGCGGATCCAGTTCCTGGTCTTCGCTCACAACAGTTCCTCGATCTCGTCTGCCAGGGCTCGCCTGAGTTTCTTCATCGCCAGCAGTGTGCGGGTCTTGACCGTCCCCAACGGAATCTCGGTCTCCTCGGCGATCTCGCGCTGGGTCATGCCCCGGAAGAAGGCCAGCTCGAGCACCTCTCTCTGCTCGGGCGGGATCTTCTCCAGCTCGGAGCGGATCCGCCCCTGGCGTTCCGACTTCAGTACGTTTCTCGTCCCGCTGGGGGATGTATGTGTCCGAGGATTTTCGTCGTGGGCGGCTGCCGCCGTCCGATCGACCACCTTTCGGCTGCGCAGTCGGTCGATCGCGCGGCTGCGGGTGATCAGCACGAGCCAGGTGGAGACCGACGAGCGCGAAGGATCGTAGCGACCGGCCTGTCTCCAGGCCTGCAGGAATGCCTCCTGCAGAACCTCCTCGGCGTCCGCCGCGTCGGTAAGCACGCGCAGCGCCAGGCCGTTCAGCATCCCGGAGTAGCGATCGTAGAGCTCGCTCAGAGCCTCCGCGTCGCCCTGCGCCATCCGACGGACGAGCTCGGCTCCCTCGGCGGCGCTGCGCCCTTCCACCGGTCTGTCCATATCCGAGCTCATCCTTGCATCGAAGCGAGAGGGCCCGTGGTCGTTGGAGGGACGGGCCGGGGGGCCCCTGGAAGCAGGCGTAGGATAGCATGCGAGACGCTCACTACCGACGCGGCCCCCGGCCGCTCTGCCGACATCCGTTTCCCATGCTCCCGCACGATTTCGACCGCACCGAGCGTCTTCGAGTCGCCGTGGCCGGCGGAGGTCGGTGCGACGAGGAGACGCATCGACGAGCGCTCGAAGTGGGACGCCGGATCGCCGAGGCCGGGGCGTTGCTGCTCTGTGGCGGTGGTTCGGGCGTGATGGCCGCGGCCGCCGAGGGCGCGCGCCACGCCGATGGTCTGGTCATCGGAGTTCTCCCGGGGATCGATCGGCACGCCTCTCCTCCCAATCGCTTCGTCGATCTACCGATCTACACCGGTCTCGGCCAGGCGAGGAACCTGATCCTCGTCTTGACGGCCGACGTCGTCATCGCCATCGGCGGCGAATGGGGCACGCTCTCCGAGATCGCTCTGGCGAGGAAACACGGCCGACCGGTGGTGCTGCTCGGAAGCTGGCGGCTAAGAGCGCCCGAGAGCGAGTCGGGCAGCGAAGGAGCGATCGAGATGCCGCCGGCGGTCGCGACCGCGGCCGAAGCCGTCGATAGGGCGCTCGTACTGGCGAAGAGAAGGGAGACTCCCGAATGAGCTCCGAGACGCGGTCCGTTCGGCAGCCGGCCATCCGCGTCACCCTGTTGCCGCGCGACACCAATGCCCTCGGAAGCATCTTCGGGGGCGTCATCCTATCGTACATCGACCAGGCC
>JAWVZD010000549.1:0-2291 GCA_033722395.1 Thermoanaerobaculia bacterium
CGCTGGGGCGACGTTTGGGCGGGCCTCTACCTGGCGCTTGCCCGCTTCGCCCTGGTCAAGCTGCGCCGCCACGCGGAGGCGCCGCGCAACTGGCGGCCCCACATCCTGGTCTTCGCCGGCGACGCCTCGAAGCGCATCGGCCTGGTGCGGCTGGCGAGCTGGTTCAACCAGAACCGGGGCATCGTCACGGTCTGCCGCCTGATCGAGGCCGATCTCGCCGGCGAGTCGATCGACATCCCGGCCGAGACCGCCGAGATGAACCGCGCCATCGAGCGCGAGGGTCTGCTCGCCTTCGGCGAGGTCAACGTGGTGGCCGACTTCGAGGCTGGTGTCGTCGACGTCGCCCAGGCCAACGGCATCGCCGGGCTGCACTCGAACACCGTCATGTTCGGCTGGTCGAGCCAGCCGCGCCGACGCGAGTCCCACCTGCGCATGGTGCGGGGCCTCGCCAAGGCGGGCAAGAGCACGCTCATCACGCGGCTCGACTGGCGGCACGAGCCCGGCCGAGAACGGCGCATCGACCTGTGGTGGGGCGGCTTGGAGCACAACGGTGACATGATGCTGCTGCTGGCGTATCTGCTCAGTCTCAACGCCGAATGGGCCGATTCGCGCATCCTCATCCGCACCGTCGCGCGCAGCGAGGAGGAGCGCGCCATGCAGGAGCAGGGCCTGGAGCAGCTCGTGCCGCAGACCCGCATCCCGGCCGACGCCGAGGTCCTCACTCTCCCGCCGGGCGAGACCCTGAGCCGGCTCATCCGCAGCCGCAGCGAGAGCGCCGCCATCGTCTTCTTCGGCATGAAGGAGCCCGAGGCCGGAGGAGAGGCGGCCTACGCCGCCAACATGCGGCAGCTCGTCGAGGGGCTCGCCACGGTCGTCTTCGTCCACAACGCCGGGCGCTTCGCCGGGCGGCTGATCTGAGGTGCGTCTGCCCCTGGGGGCAGGCACCGTCGGCCGGCCGGCCGACGCCGTCGGCCACGGAGCGCGCGCCGGAACCCTAGTGGTAGCGATCTAGAGTCTCTTCCAGCTGATCGGCACGCGGGGCGATCTCACCAGATTCGAGAAGTCAGCGGTCAGAAGGCCTCGTACAGCGTGACGTAGACCTCGACCCCCTCCTCCCCCACTCCGACGTCGAGCCGAGCCTTGATCTCCTCGCTGCGGCTCAGGCGGTAGCGCAGGCCACCACCGGCGGAGGGCCGAACGTCGAAGTCGAAGTCGCCCAGCGAGCGGGCGACCGAGCCCAGACCGGCGAAGGCGACCGCGTCCCATCGGTCTGCGAACGCCAACCGGTACTCGGCCTGGACGATCGCCATGTCGCGATCGCGGAATCGTCCTTCGAAGTAGCCACGCATCCGCTTGGCCCCGCCGAGCTCGGACAGGTGATAGAAGGGAATCTCTCCGCGCGTCACCCGCAGGTAGCTCTGCAGCGCGACGACGTCGTTTCTCCCGACCGGGAAGAAGCTCCGCCGATCGAGAAGATAGCGCTGGAACTCGAAATCGCTTCCCAGGCTCTCTTCGAAGAAGGTCGCCGAGAGCTGCGCGAAGATCCCCCGGCGGGGCGCGAAAACATCGTCGCGGCGGTCGAAGGTGAGCTGCAGGCCGAGCGCCGAGAGGAAACCGCCGTTGCGCCCCACGACCGGTCCGCTCGCCAACACGCCCCCAGGCTCGGCATCGGTCACCTCGAGATCCTCGACCACCAAATGCGGCCCCCAGCTCCAGCCCGAACGATACCGGCGCTCGACGGCCACCGCGACGCGCGTCGCTTCGGAGGTCCAGTCCTCCTCGAGCCCCTCCGGCGTGTCGCTTCCGATGCCGAAGAACTTGTCGGGAAAGTCCTCGTAGACCAGATCGGCCGTCAGGTGGTACTGCGCCCCGCCCAGATACAGATCGGGTCGGAGGGTGAGGATCCGCTGATCCTCCGCGGTATAGGTCGCCGTCAGCGTGACGCTCGAGGTGCGCTGGTCACCGATCCGGTCGGCACCGCGGTAGTGATAGATCGTCGCCATCCCGCCGGCGAGCGAGGTCTCCGGCGTGTAGTAGAGGAAGGGTAGGAAGACCCAGCCGTTCCGGTCCTCTTCGACGCTCTCACGAGGGCTGTCGGAATCGACCGGCAGCGCCTCCTGAGCGACGCCTCCCACAGCGCTCAGGAGCAGCGCGAGGAGGATCGAAGGGGCGAGAGCGAACTTGCTCGGGCAGGTGAACACCTCTCTCTCCGACGAACGAATATACGGGAACGACGTCCCAGGCCCGGTGAGGGAACCGTGAAGCCGACCGACCTCATGGGTGATCGGACG
>JAWVZD010000550.1:0-2290 GCA_033722395.1 Thermoanaerobaculia bacterium
ACAGCTCCCGGTCCGGCCGGCCGTAGAGACGCGCCGCGAGCGGCGCCAGCAGAGCGTGCGGATCCTCCGCCACCAACCAGGGCACGACGGACTCGGACGGCGCCGGTGGCTCGGAGAGCACCGCCACCGCGCCGCGCTCGATCGCCTCCGGCGCGTGACGCCGGCCGTCGTGGCGCGCCCCGCGCCAGGTGACGAAGAGGTCGCCCGGAGCGACCCGCCGCGAATCGTGCGCCACGCCGCGAACGTCGATCTCCGACGCCGTGCCGCGAATTTCCAGATCTCGTATCAGCTCGCTCATTCGCATCTACGACACGCTCGGCGAGAGCCAGAGCTCGGGCCGTCCGTCGACCTCCGTGTACGGTGTACCCGCTGCCGGTTGTTGCCGGACGACGAATCCGCTGCCGTGCAAGCGGGGTGTGAAGCCGGCAGAGCCGAGGATGACCAGCGCCTGCCGCGCGGTCAGTCCGGCGAGATCCGGCATCGCCTGCTCCGACTCGTGCGACGGAGCGATCGCCTCGCCAACGCCGCCGACCGGTAGGTCGACCGCGGCGAGCTCTTCGGTCGGCTCTCCACCCTCGTCGTCGACGGCCGCTGGGACGACCTCTTCCGTCTCGGCCGCGACCACGGTCTGGCCGGGCCAGGCCGGCTCCGGCGGCTCCTCGGGCGGAACCTTCAGGTAGTTGAGCACCGCGCCGACGACGGCGGCGAAGACCGGCGCCGCCACGACGCCGCCTTCGGCACCGTCGCGCGGCTCGTCGATCAGCACCAGACAGACCACCGCCGGACGGCGCGCCGGCGCGAAGCCGACGAACGAGGCCATGTAGCGGCTGTCGGAATAGCCGCCGCTCTCGGCGAGCTTCTGCGGCGTGCCGGTCTTGCCGGCGACCCGGTAGCCGGCGATCTTCGCCCGGCCGGCGGTTCCGTTCTCCACCACCTCCTCGAGCAAACGCTCGAGCGACAACGCCGTCGCCGGGTGGAGGACCCGTCCCAGAACGACCGGTCGTGGGATGGGCTCGACGCCGCCGTCGCGGCCGATCGCCTCGACGACGTACGGTCGGTGCAGGACCCCTCCGTTGGCCACCGCGGCGAACGCGTTGGTGAGCTGCAACGACGTCACCGCCAGTCCATGGCCGAACGAGGTGTAGACGTAGGCCGTGGACCACTGCTCGGTGAGCGGTGTCAGCAGCCCGGCGCTCTCGCCCGGCAGGTCGATACCGCTGCGGCGCCCGAAGCCGAACGACCTCACCTGTGAGTCCAGCCGCTCGCGACCGACCAGCATGCCGATCTTGATCGCCCCCACGTTGCTCGACTTGGCGAGCACCTGGCGCACCGTCAGCTCACCGTACGGATGGTGATCGCGAATCCGCATCCGATTGACGGTGATGGCTCCCTGCTCGCAGTCGACGAGATCGTTCGGATCGACCAGATGCGCCTCGAGGGCGGCCGCGACGGTGATCGCCTTGAATGTCGAACCGGGCTCGAAGACGTCGCTGATCGGCCGGATCCGCCAGTGCGACGGATCGACATCGGCGAAGCGATTCGGATCGAACGACGGCAGGGACGCCATCGCCAAGACCGCCCCCGTCCAGGGATCCATCACGACGACGCTGCCACCCCTCGCTCCAGCCGCCTCGACTGCGGCGGCTAGCTCGCGCTCGGCGATGTGCTGGATCGTCGAGTCGACGGTGAGATGGAGATCGCTTCCCGGCTCGGGCTCCGGAAAGCGCATCTCGGGCGACATCAGGGCCTGCCGATAGGCGTCCCGCAGCACCGTCCGCCGAGCGCTGCGACCCGCCACCACCCGGTCGTAGGCCGCCTCGAGACCGGCTAGACCGGTGTGATCGGTACCGACGAAACCGAGTAGCTGCCCGGCCAGTCGTCGGAAGGGGTAGTAGCGCTTGCTCTCGTCGACGAAACCGAGACCCGGCAGATCGAGCTCGCGGACGGCCGAGGCCACCGGCGGATCGAGCTTGCGACGGATCCAGACGAAGCTGCGCTCGGAGTCGAGCTTGTCGATCAGCTCGGCGGTGTCCAGACCGAGGACCGGTGCCAGGCGCTCGGCGACCTCGGCCGGACTCTCGATTGCCGCCGGGTCGGCGTACAGCGACTCGGCGGTCACCGAGACCGCCAGCTCCCGACCGCGGCGATCGTAAATCGTCCCCCGCGGTGGCTCGAGCTCGACGATATCGAGCTGTTGGCGCGAGGCGACGCTGCGAAAGTGATCTCGGCGGACGATCTGCAGGTCGTACAGACGGGCGCTCAGCACACCCACCCACACCGCTGCGAGCAC
>JAWVZD010000551.1:0-2283 GCA_033722395.1 Thermoanaerobaculia bacterium
ATCTTCTTTCGCATCGGACATCCGGTGCAGCGGCTGCGCCGCGTCGCCATCGGGCGGCTCAGCGACACCCGTCTGCGCCCGGGCGACTACAGGGAGCTGACGCCGGCCGAGGTCGAGATGCTGGCCGGCTCCACCGATGGGGCGAAGGGAGGCGCATGAGCGGCGAGTCGGAGTCGGACGATCGAGTCATCGTGGCGATCGACGGACCGGGAGGGGTCGGCAAGAGTACCGTCGCGCGGGCGATCGCTCGCCGTCTCGGCATTCCCTATCTGGAGACCGGCGCCATGTACCGGGCGCTCGGCCTCAAGGCGCTCGAGGCCGGGGTGGCGCTCGACGACGAAGCGGTGGTCGAGCGGCTGGCGATCGAGCTCGATCTGGAGATGGAGGTGCTCCCCGACGGTCGCACGGTGATCCGCCTCGACGGCGAGCCGCTCGGTGACCGGATCCGCGACGAAGCGGTCGCCCAGGCGGCCTCGCGCGTGGCGACGTTGCCGGCGGTGCGTCGCCGGATGGTCGAGATGCAACGCCGGTTCGGGTCGCGCAGTGGTGGCGTGTTGGAGGGGCGTGACATCGGTACCAAGGTCTTCCCCGAAACGCCCTACAAGTTCTTTCTCGATGCCGATCCGGAGATCCGCCTCGAGCGTCGTTTGGGCGAGCACCGTGCGCGGGGGATCGAAGGGGCCGATCTCGAGGCGCTGCGGCGCGAGCTTGCCGAGCGCGACCGGCGTGACAGCGAGAGAGCCGACTCGCCGCTCACCAAGGACGACAGCTACGTCGTCGTCGACACGTCGGAGCTGGGCGTGGAGCAGGTGGTGGAGCGGTTGGACCGCGAGATCGCCCGTCGCGCCGGCGGCGTCAGCCGTCCAACCGACGCTTGCCGATCAACCGACCCCAGTGGCGCGAGCCGAGACGCTTGACCGCGGCGATGCGCTCCTCCGCCAAGCGGTCGGCCGCGACGTGGGTGGGGATGCTCTCGTCACGTGAGATCTCGAAGACGCGACTCAGGTTCAGGTAGATGCCGCGCGTCATGCGTAGAGCCCGCTCGCGGTTGTACCCTCCGACGAACTCGTTGTAGACGTTGATCAGGCCGCCGGCGTTGATGACGAAGTCGGGCGCGTAGAGGATGCCGCGCTCGGAGAGGGCGTTGCCGTGCCGGTCCTCCGAGGCCAGTTGGTTGTTGGCGCCTCCGGCGACGATCTTGCACCGTAGCCGGGGAATCGTCTCGTCGTTGAGCGAGGCGCCGAGCGCACACGGCGCGAAGACGTCGCAGTCGACGTCGAAGATCTCCTCGACCGGGACGATCTCGACACCGACGTCGTTCTCCGCCTCGGCGGTGGCCTCTTCGTCGATGTCGCAGCCGAATACCTTCACGCCCTCTTCGGCGAGGTACTCGGCCAGGTGGAGGCCGACGCTGCCGAGACCTTGAATGGCGACCGATTTCCCGGTCAGCGAACGGTCGCCGAAATGCCATTCGGCGGCCGCCTCGATACCCCGCAGCACGCCATAGGCGGTGACCGGTGAGGGATCGCCGCTGCCACCGTGCGAGGGGGAGACCCCGGTCACCCAGGAGGTCTCGGTGAGGATCAACTCCATGTCGTCCATGTCGGTACCGACGTCCTCGGCGGTGATGTAGGCCCCGCCGAGGGTATCGACGTAGCGTCCGAAGGAACGGAACAGCACCTCGCTCTTGTCGCGCTTCGGATCGCCCAGGATGACCGCCTTGGCGCCTCCCAGGTTGAGACCCGCCGCGGCCGCCTTGTAGGTCATGCCGCGAGAGAGCCGGAGGACGTCGATCAGAGCCTCCTCGACACTGGCGAACGGCCACATCCGGCAGCCGCCGAGGCCCGGACCGAGCACGGTCGAGTGAATGGCGACGATGGCCCGCAGGCCGACATCCGGGTTCGAACAGAAAAGGACCCGCTCGTGCCCCATGTCCGCCAGTTCGTCGAAGAGCTCGATCACGATGGATTCCGCTGTGGTCTCTTAGGACGCTTCGTGCCGCGACACGAGCCGGCCGGTCACCGAACGCCGATTGCGGCGATTCTGCTCGACGACAGTAGGTGCCGCATCGATCGGGGTCGCGTGCGTCGGGAACGTACGCTCGGAAAAACCGAGGCGAGTCTACTCGATGGCCGATCGGCCCGGCAAACCGGCTGGCGGTGGTCGCGAAGCCCCCCGACATAGAATCGGTGCGTGGGAAAGGATCGTCGAGAGGATCTACTGAAGCGTTGGGCGATCGACGCGGGCTTCGATCGAGCCGGCATCGCCCGACTCGGACCGTCC
>JAWVZD010000552.1:0-2263 GCA_033722395.1 Thermoanaerobaculia bacterium
CCTCCGCCGAGGCGGCCTACGAGGAGTTGCTCTTCCGCGACCAGAACATACCCGGCGGTCTGCGACAGGACGACGACAGTCTGGTGTTCGAGACCCACGATCCCGACGGCATGACGATCCGCTTCTGCGAGCGCACCGACTGAGGTCGACCGCCGTCATCGCCGCCCTCGAGCCGCGACGCCGTGATCCTGGCCCGCGTGTTGCTAGGATCTGCCGGGTGCGTTCTTCACGGCTCGAGCGACTCCTCACGGCAGCCTTTCTGACGGGCCTCCTGCTGGCTTGTCAGGGGGGCGGCAGCGAGCCGCAGGGCGAGAACCGGTCGGGCCACACCTCTTCGTCCGGTGGTGCCGCGGCGGAGCGGAGCCCGGCTGCGGCGGACGACGGCAGAGAGACCGGCGCGAGCCTGGGGGAGGGCTTCGTCGTCTGGGAGTCGAACCGCTCGGGTGCCTGGCGCCTGTGGAGGCGCCAGCTCGACGGATCGGGATTGGAGCAACTGACACCCGACGAGCCGCAGCGCCAACACTACTGCCCGCACATCTCGCCCGATGGCCGCCGGCTGGCCTACCTGAGCGCACGCGACGGCGGTCGCGAGTACGCTGCGGGTGGTGTCGTCGGCACCCTGCGTCTGCTCGACCTCGAGAGCGGCGAGCAGCGTGTCATCGCCGATCCTGCGATGACCTACTTCGAGAATCGGGCGGTGGTCTGGCGGGATCCCGACGAGCTGATCTATATCGGTCCCGACCGAGCGCCGCGACGGCTCGATCTGGCGAGCGGCAAGGCCGCGGTGCTGGCGCGCGATCTCCCCGGCGAGTTCGGCTGGCTGGTCGACGCGACGCTTTCTTACGCCACCACCAACAGCGCCACCTTCTCGGTCTACGATCGCGCCGCGAAACGGATCCGGCCACGGGCGAAGCTCGGCGGCTGCCAACCGTACTTCAGTCACGATGGACGCTGGGGCCTCTGGATGGCGGGGGCGGGCGGACCGATCGAGGCGATGGACCTGGCCACACGGCGGGTCGAGCGCCTGCTCGACAAGAACGACCCGCGCCTGCCGGATGGCCTACGCTACCTCTATTTCCCGATGCCGTCGCGCGACTCGCTGCTGATGGCCTTCGCCGCGTCGCGCGACGAGCACGATCACTTTCGCTCCGACTACGAGATCTTCGTCGTCGAGACCGACCCGGCGACCCTGCGACCGATCGGCAGGCCGGTTCGCCTCACCGACGACCCGGCGACCGATCGTTACCCGGACGTCTTTCTGCAACCGCTCGCACTGGGTCGGCATCGAGGCGAGGCGCCGCTCGAGATCGAGCTCCAGGTTCCCGCCGAGATGAGGGGGGCCGTCTGGCACTGGTCGTTCGGCGATGGTGCCGAGGACGAGGGGGTCGGCGTGCGGCATCGCTTCGAGCAGCCGGGTAGCTACCGGGTGGTGGCGCGAAGCGGAGAGCGCGAGCTGGTGGCGCAGGTGCGAGTGGCACCTGCCGCTCCGCCGAGCACCGTCGGGGTGCGCATCGCCGGCGACGGCTCGACGGTCGAAGTCGAGTTCGACGAGCCGATCGAGCTCCCGTCGCAGGCTACGGTGCAGTTTGCCTCCGGCCGCCGTGTGGTGGCACGGAGGGTCGGCTCGGCCGGTCGGACGCTCGAGGTCGACCTGGCGGCGCCGTTCGAGGGTGTCGACCGACTCGAGCTCGCCGGCCTGACCGACCGGGCCGAGCCGCCGAACCGGATGGAGCCGGTGGAGCTCGAGGTGGGGCCGCCGCTTTGGCCGGTCGAGCGTGACGGGCTGATCTTCGTCTGGGAGGCGGGTGACGCGCCGAACCTGGTGCCGATCTCCGGTGGGGCGGAACGGGCGGTGTCACTCGAGGCGGACGGTCGGGCGCGGCTCGATCACCATTGGAGGATGCTCCTCGACGGCGGGCTCTTCCTGGCGGACCAGGAGACGGCCGGTCGCGTCGCGACGGCGCTCCGCGGCTCGAACGAGATGTCGCTCGAGCTGACCGTGACCCCGAATGGCGGGATCACGGCGAGCGAGGGTGGGGCGGTCGACCTCCTGGAGATGGCCAACCGGCGGCACCGGAATCTGCGGCTCCGGCTCCAGGATGGGCGGCTGATGCTCACCGTGCGTACGGGCGGCCGAGGGCCGGAGGCCTATCCGACGATCGAGCTCTTCCGTCTGCCGTCGCGGCGAGCGAGCCACGTCGTAGTGACCTATTCGCCGGCTCGGTTGACCGGCTATCTCGACGGCGAGAAGCGCCTCGAGCCC
>JAWVZD010000553.1:0-2239 GCA_033722395.1 Thermoanaerobaculia bacterium
CCGCGCTCGAGCTCGGTCCGGCGCCACGCCTTGCTCTTCATCCAGTCTCGCTGGGTGGTGCGCCGCGCGACGCCGAGCGAGTCCGCGGTCTCCTGGTCCGTCATGCCGCCGAAATAGCGGCACTCGAACACCGCCGCCAGTCGAGAGTTGGCCTTCCGTAGACGGTCGAGAGCCGTGTCGAGGGCGAGGAGGAACTCGACCTGCTCTCGGACCCCGAGTTGGAGCTTGTCGAGCACGACGGGGCGCCTTCCTTCCCCGCGCTTCAAGGCGTATTTCGCGCGCGCGTAGTCGACGAGCACCTGCCGCATCGCTCTAGCGGCGATGGCCAGGAAATGGGCTCGGTTCGCTGCGTCGACCTTCGTCTGGTCGACCAGCTTGAGATAGGTCTCGTGGACCAGCGCGGTGGTATCCAGGGTGGCTCCCCTGCGCCCCTTCGACAGCTGGTAGTGAGCCAGCCGGCGCAGGTCGTCGTAGAGCAGCGGGACGAGTTGCCCGAGCGCATCGGCGTCCCCTTCGCCATAGGCGATCAGCAGGTCGGTGACCTCCTCGTTCGGCATGCGTACCTCAGCCGACCGACGTCGATACGGGGATTCTCGCCATCAGCTCGCGCGCTCTCGTCACCCGGCGATCACTCGAGAGCAGGGAGTTCGAAAGAACACGCTCGGCCCGAGCGAGCAGTCGTGCCGCTTCCGTCGGCCGGTTCTGTCGCAGCAGGAACTGGCTCCACTCCATCTCGGCTTCGGCGATCCTCCAGTGGCCTTCGGGGAGCAGTTCACTGCGTATGTCCAACGCTTCGCGCAGGAGCGACTCGGCTTCGTCGGTGTCACCTCGAAGGCACAGTAGCGAGCCCAAACCGAGCAGCGACTCGGTGACGTTGAGTCGACGGGTAGGCATGGTTCGCTGGCTGTCGAGAGCACGGCGATAGAGGCTCTCGGCCTGGTCGAGATCGCCTTTGAGGTGCATTGTCTGGGCGAGCAGGCTGACGACCCGCGCGGTGCCCGGATCGTCGCTCCCGAGGATCTCTTCGAACCGCTCGAGAGCGCCGCGGTAGAGCGCTTCGGCTCCGTCGAAGTCGCCGAGCTCGCGGCGCAGCGTGCCGAGGTTGATCTCGGCGGCGATACGGAAGATGTGGCTAGGCTCGCGTTGCTGTTGGTTGATGGCGACGGCTCGCTCGACGTGGGGCCGAGCCTCTTCGTAGCGCCCCTGCTCCATCAGCAGCTTGCCGAGGCTGGTGAGGGTGTCGGCGACGGTGGGATGGTCGTCGCCCAGAAGCCGGCTCGAGATCTCGGCCGACTCGAGGTACATCTGCTCCGCTTCGTCGAAGCGCCCGAGGGCCTGGAGGGAGATGGCGAGATCGCTCCGGATGACCGCGCCGGTCGGGTGATCGCGGCCGACCGCCCGATCCGAGATCGCCAGGGCCTGGCGCTTGAGCTCGACCGCGCGCTCGACCGCGCCTTGCAGATCCCAGGCCGCCGCGAGCTCGCTCGAGGCTCGCGCCAGCCGGATATCCGGCGCCTCCGGCTGCTGCTCGAAGATCTGCACGGCTCGAGAGAGCCGCTCCACTCCGGCCGCCGGATCCCCTCGATGCGCGATCAGCCCTCCCAGGCGCGTCAGCACCGTCCCGACCTCGGGCGAGTCCTCACCGGTCTGACTCTCGAAGACCGCCAAAGCCCGTTCGTAGAGCGACTGCGCCTCCTCGTACTCGCCCCTCGACTCCAGGGCCGTCCCGAGGCTCAGGCTGGATTCGGCCACGCGGAGGTCTTCGGGCCCGAACAGCGATCGGCGGATCTCGAGGGCCTCATCGTGCAGGGCCGCTGCCTGGGAGAAGAGACCGAGGCCGCCGTAAGCGCGCCCGATCACCTCGAGAAGCTCGGCTCGGATCTCGGGCTCGTCGGCGAGCTGGTCGCGAATCCGCGCTTCGGCCCGGTCGAGCACCGATTTGAGATCGCGATTGCCGACTTCGGCGCTGAACGGATTCGCACCTTCGAAGAGGTCGGCCAGAAGCTCGGCGACCCGTTCCGCTTTGCGCGCCTCGTTGAGGGCTCGCCTCTCCTGGCGGATCACGGTGACGACGACCGCCAGCAGGAGCGCCAGGACACCGGTGACGAGCAGAGCACCGACTCGGTGTCGGGAAAGGAACTTGCGAGTCGAATAGCTCCATGTTCGCTTGCGGGCGGAGACCGGCTCGTCACGCAGATAGCGCTCGATGTCGGCGGCCAGGTGGGCCGCTGTCGGGTAG
>JAWVZD010000554.1:0-2231 GCA_033722395.1 Thermoanaerobaculia bacterium
GCCGTCGTACGCTCTCGGCAGCGCACGAGCGCAGGTGTCGAGCAACGGTCTCAGATACCGCGGTTGGTCGAGCGCGGGAGCATCGACCGCCTGGCGGATCTGTTGCTGATGGTGCCAGCGCTCGACGAACTCGCGCGCCACGTCCATCCAGACCTTCGACTCGGACTCGCCCGCCCAGGCGACCGAGAACACAGCGACCTCCTCGGGGTCGAGCGATTCGAGGTAGTCGGCGACGAGCGGATCGGTGAACGCCAAGAGCTCGGTGATCACCGCTGGGCTGAATCGCGCCGCGGCCTCCACCCAGGTGGCGTTGAGCTCGTTCAGGAACCGGACCAGCTCCTCGTAGGTGGCCGGATCGGAACCGCCGGTGGGGGGCTGGTGGCGGTCGCGATCGAGCGACAGACGTCGCAACGACCCATCGAGCAGGTGCGCGGCGACGTCCCGCACCCGCCAGGACCCGGCGGCGGGTCTCTGCCAGTCTTCGGGACCGAGCCTCCTCAGAAGGACGACCAGGGCCTCGTCGACCTCACGCAGTCGCTTTGCGGCTTCGATCGGTGGCAGCGGCTCGAGCATGGCAGCGGTTCTCGCGGGGCCGGGGCTCCGCTCGTTCCCGATGATAGAGCGTCTCCGACCCCCGAACCACCTTCTGGAGGAGCGTCGACTCTGGGGCACGAACCCGGACCGGCGACCTCTCGGCAGAGACCGGGGCCGCGGGCGTTGACCTCGGCCGACTCTGCTTCTAGCATGACGCGTCCCCGGAAAATCCCGGTCGCGGCCGAGCGATTCCACCGGCATCGCCGCACAACGCCGGCCGCAATCGAGGTGCGCCACCACGAACGGGCTCCCGAGCCCACTGCGACGAGGAAGCTCATGCGACCGAACAACAGCCTCCCATCGAGCCTCGCCCTGCTGGCGATCCTGCTCTCGGCGCCGCCCACCGGCGCCCAGCAACTCACCCTCGAGTCGCTCTTCGACGGTCTGGGAGAGGTCAGCCCGTCGGCCGTCGCTTGGGCGCCGAACGGACACGAGCTGGCCTACCGCTGGACCGACGAGGAAGGCGACGGGCTGTGGGTGTTCGACGCCGAGCGAGGCGAAAGCGTACTACTCGTACGACCGGCGGCCCTCGCCGAAGCCGAGGAGACCTTCTCCCTCGACGCCTACCACTGGGCACCCGGGAGTCGGCGCCTGCTGTTCGAATCGAACGGCGATCTCTTTCTGTACGACCGCGACGCCAGGACCCTGCGCCAGCTGACCTCGACCGAGGCCGAGGAGAGCGATCCGAAGTTCTCGCCCGACGGCAGGCGGATCGCCTTCGTGCGCGACTACGACCTCTACCTGATCGATCTCGCCGACCGTGCCGAGCGGCGGCTGACCGAGGGCGGCGAGAAGAACGTGCTCCTGAACGGCGTGACCGACTGGGTCTACTGGGAGGAGCTGTGGGGACGCGACTCGACCGGGTTCTGGTGGAGCGACGACGGCGAGGCGATCGCCTACTACCAGTTCGACGAAACACCGGTGGCGGAGTATTCACTGGTCGATTTCCAGACTCGCTACCCGACCGTCGAGTGGCAGAAGTACCCCAAGGCCGGCACCGACAATCCGCGCGTACGGGTCGGGGTGCTCGATCTGACGGTCGACGAGATCACCTGGATGGCGACCGGTGACGCCGACGAATGGTATCTGCCGCGCGTCGACTGGCGTCCCCAGGGAGACCTGGCGATCCAGCGCCTCAACCGCGATCAGAACCGGCTCGAGGTGCTGCGCTGCCAGCCGTCGAGTGGCGACTGCGCCGTGTGGATCGCCGAGACCTCCGGTACCTGGGTCGACGTCAGCGACGACTACCGCTATCTGGCCGACGGCACCTTGCTCTGGCCATCGGAGCGCTCCGGCTTCGCCCAGCTTTATCTGTTCGATTCCGACGGCGAGATGATCCGCCGGCTGACGGATGCCGCCGGCGCCGTCACCGCGCTCGCCGGCTTCTCTCCGGGCGGCGACGAGATCCTCTACCAGGCCTACGGAGCGCCACCACTCGGTGCCCTCGGCCGACGGCTCTACCGCGCGTCGCTCGCCGGTGGCGTCGCCGAGGCGCTGTCGCCGGCCGACGGCTGGGCTTCGCTCGACGTGGCGCCGGGCGGCCGCTTCCTGCTCGAGACCTGGAGTCGGGCCTCCACTCCGCCCCAGCAGGTGGTCCGCGACGCGGCCTACCGACGACTGGGCGAGCTCCCCTACAC
>JAWVZD010000555.1:0-2231 GCA_033722395.1 Thermoanaerobaculia bacterium
CCACCGGCAGGGCCTGCTGAGCGAGGCGCGGAGCCCGTATCAGGTGCTGGCCGATTACTACCTGAAGCACGAGGACATGCCGGCGACGATCGAGGTTCATCGCAAGATGGCCGACCTCGAACCGAGCAATCCTTCGCCACGGGTCAAGCTCGCGGAGCTCTATCTGGCGGAGGGCCTGGTCGAGGAGACCATCGGTGAGTATCAACGCATCGCCGAGGTGATGCTCGAGCACGGCCGTGTCGATCAGGCGACCAAGGTCTACCTACGGGCTCTCGACATCGACAGCAGCGACCTCGCCTTCGTCTCGGAGGCGGTCCTGGCGCTGCGGGAAGGCGGCTTCCAGGCCGAAGCGGAGGAGGTGTTCGAAACGGCGGTGCGGTTGAATCCGGATGCCGCCGATCTGGCCGATCGGATGCGTCAGCACGAGGAGAAACCGACGGCGGAGCCGGAGACCGAGGGGACGACGAGTGCTCCCGAGTTGGTGGAGCCGCCGGCCGTGGACGCCGATTCGATCGACGTCTCCGAGCTGCTGACGGAGGAGTCGAGCCAGACGCCGCCGACCGCCGGCGGCGACGACGTCGCCGGTGTCGAGATGACCGACGACGGCGCGTTCGTGATCGACCTCGACGAAGAGGAGACGCCGCTCGAGGCGGCGGCCGAGGAGCCCGTCCGCGGCGAGGAGGTGGAGATCGACCTGGCCGAGCTCGAGGAGGCGATCGAACCCGAGACGCCTCCCGGAGGCCCGCCCCAGACGCCGGCGGAGGAGCGCCCGGCGACGAAGCCCCCTGACGATCCGGTGGCGTCGATCGACGCCCTGGCGCGCAGCCTGGGCGTCGGCAAGGGCCGAGAGGAGCGCGACCGACCGCAGCCGTCGCCGACGGCACCGATCGAGGCCGGTCCGCGACCGATCGAGATCGACGAGCTCCTGGCTGAGGCCGAGGTGTTCGCCAAGTACGGGCTCCAGAGCAAGGCGGTCCGCCGGCTCGAACAGGCGGTCGAGATCGAGCCGGCGCATCTGGAAGCGCACCGGCGGCTGGTCCTGCTGGCGCTCGAGCGCGGCGCTGAGGAGCGGGTCCTGGAGGTGGCACAGCGCATGCTCGACAGCGTCGACGAGGTCGGTGGCGGAGCGGCCTGGGAGAGTGTGCTCGGGGCCCTGGTCGAGGCCGGCTACCGCATCGACGACGGCCGCATCGAGGCCGTGGTGGGCGAGGCGCCGTCGGAGCCCGTCGAGGAACCCGCGGAGGAGACGTTCGCGGCCGATGAGTAGGAGGGGCTCGAGTGGTTGGAAGCCCAGCCTGCGGGTGAGTCGGCACCGACGACCGACGATCTGTTCGAAGCCGAGGAGGAGTTCTTCGACCTCGCGGCCGAGCTGGAGAAGGAGCTCGGAACCGAGGAGGAGGCCGACGAGGTAACCGACGTCGCGCCGAGCGCCGACGAGTCGCTGGAGGAGATCGTCCAGGGCTTCAAGAAGGGCGTCGCCGAGGTGCTTTCGCCCGAGGCCTACGACACGCACTACAACCTCGGCATCGCCTATCGCGAGATGGGTCTGATCGACGAGGCGATCGGCGAGTTCCAGCTGTCGGCAAAGGATCCCGACCACCTGGTCGACAGCTGCTCGATGCTCGGCGCGAGCTTCCTCGACAAGGGCTTTCCGGACCTGGCCGTCAAGTGGTACAGGCGCGGCCTGGAGGCGCCGAATCTCACCGAGGACGAGACCCTGAGTCTGCTCTACGATCTCGGCTCGGTCTACGCCGAGAGCGGCGAGCGCGAGGCCGCCTACGAGACCTTCGTCGAGATCTACGGCATCAACTCGCACTACCGCGACGTCGTGGCGCGGCTGGAAGAGCTGCGCGGCGGCTGAGGCGTCAGCGCTGCTCGAGCGGCCGTCCTCGCCGCTGAGGACCCGGACGACCGCAGGACGAGCGCCGTCCGGTCGATTCCGAGGGGCGGCGGCGCTCAGGCTAGAATCTGCCCGTGTCTCGCGAACGTCGCTACCTGTGGATCGCTGTCGCCGTCGTCGCCGCCGTAGCCGTCCTCCTGCTGCTCGCGCCGCGGGTGCGCGAGGAGCTCGCTCCGGAGCCCGAGGGCGCCCTCGTCGCCGTGGCGGTGGGGGACTCCGCGACGGCGCGGGTGGGCCGGACGGGGATCGGCTCGGGCGAGTCGTTCCTCCTGCATGCCGTGCTGACGGCGACCGACCGCAGGGGCGAGCCGATCTACTACACCGAGGCCGA
>JAWVZD010000556.1:0-2226 GCA_033722395.1 Thermoanaerobaculia bacterium
AACTTCCCCACCACCCGTTTCCCCGAGGTGAGCTCGACCTCGTAGACCCGATTCTCGAACGAGTTCAGCGGGTAGCAGAGGTTGTTGCACTCCAACCCACCCGCCTCCACCGCCGCGAGCACGTGATCGGGGGTGAGCTCGAGAAAGAGGTCGTCCGGATGCGTCGTCGCGGTGTCGCTCATCGGTCACCGACTGTATCCGAGACGCCGGTCGGCGCAGCGTCCGAGGCCGGAACCTCGAAGCGCTCGCCGATCCAGCGCTCGATCTCCCGACGCACTTCGTCCGGCGTCTCGGTCAGCGGCCAGTGATTCGCCGCGATCTCGACCACTTCGTGATCCGGAAAACGCGCCGCCTCGGCACGATTCGTCTGGAGGTCGGCAAAGGTGATGCCGGCCGACAGCAACACGAGCACCGGAGCCGTGATTGCCTCGAGGGGCGGCAGTGGAGCCACCGTGGTCACCAATTGCCGCAGGTAGTTGGCGGTCGGCATGTGGCGCAGAATCGGTCCGAGCGCACCGTACCGGCGGGCGATCTCGTCGAACGACTCGGCTTCCTCGAGAGCCCGTCGGGTCTCGCGGTCGAGCTCCCGGAGGTCGCGGGCGGTGAACTCCCGCCGGCGCAGGCCGATCCGGTTGAGGAGCAGGACCGCCGCAGCCAGTCCTCGCACTAGCCAGAGGTTCCGACTGAGCACTCTCTGCCATCCGCTGAGCGCTCGGCGGAACACCGGATCGACGACGACCAGGCCGACGACGCGCGCGGGCCGTCGATGGGCCAGGTGGATGCCGATCTGCGCTCCGAGGCTGTGGCCCACCACGACGGCCCGGCGCCGACCTTCCGCAACGAGGATCTCCTCGATGTCCCGGCACCAGGTAGCCAGCCCGAGATCGCGTCGGGTCATCGACTCGCCGTTGCCGCGCATGTCCGGGCGCAGCACGTCCCATGTTTCGGTCAGCCGTGTCCGATCGACGAACTCCGACCAGCGGGTGTGGTTGCTGGCCGCACCGTGGAGCAGGAGCAACAGGCCGCAGCTCTCTCGAGCGGCCGGTGTCAGCCAGTAGGTCAGCTCGACCCCGTCCGAGGCGGTCAGCGCGCGTCGCTCTTCCAGGAGAAGCTCCGAAAAGGGACGGGTCTCGACCGAGCTCGACAGGCCTGCGGGCCGATCCGGGCGCGAAGCGCCGGCAAGAGATCGCGTCGACCGGAACACCGCGGCGCAGCGGAGTCTCGCTCCCGACCGCGGGGATCAGAGGCTGCGCTTCTTGCCTCGAGCGCCCTTGCGGCTGCCTTTCGATTTGGGCCGGAACCGATCGGACTTCCAATCGGAGTCGTCGGGACCATCGAAGTCCTCCTCGTCTTCCCCACCCTCCTCGGCGCGCCGGGACTCGCGTCGAGGCGGTCGCGAGCCGCGCGACCGGCGCTCCTGGGCCGGATTGACCCGTAGCGGCCGACCGCCCAGCTCCTCGCCGTCGAACCGCTCGATCGCAGCCTCGACGTCCTCGGCGCTACCGAACTTGACGAACGCGAAGCCACGCGGCCGGCCGGTCTCGCGATCGGTCGGTATGTGCACGTCGAGCACCTGCCCGACCTCCGACATGGCCTGCCGCAGCTCCTGCTCGGTAGTGGCGAAGTTCAGGTTGCCCACAAAGACCTTGTTCTCGGAAATGACCGTGCTCCCTTCTGAACCGAACTCTCGAATCAGCTTCGTCAGTCCTCGACCCTAACAAAAACCGACCGCCGTCGGCGTCTCCCGATCGCGATTCCGCCGCGACCGGGAGATTCCGGGCCGTGTCGGCGCGCGGCGTCCCTGCGTGGTCGATCTCGGCCGCGCCCCCGGGACTCGCGGTGCGGGCACGAGTCGGGGATAATAGGCTTCCCGGTCTTACCGGGACCGCTCCGACGCGGTCGTCCCGCTCCATTACGAACGTCTTTGCTCAGGAGAAACCATGCGTCGTTTCCTCATCTGCAGCCTCGCCGTCGCTCTACTGATCATCGCCCTCCCGCGCATCGGCACGGCCGACGACGGCGTCATCGAGATCCCGTTCACCCGCTACATCCTCGACAACGGGCTGACGCTGATCGTGCACCAGGACCCGAAGGCGCCGATCGTCGCGGTCAACGTCTGGTACGACGTCGGTTCGGGCGACGAAAAGCCCGGCAAGACCGGCTTCGCCCATCTCTTCGAGCACCTGATGTTCAACGGTAGCGAGCACTGGAACGACGACTACTTCA
>JAWVZD010000557.1:0-2226 GCA_033722395.1 Thermoanaerobaculia bacterium
CAGCAGCCGCACGATGTTGAGCTCGACGTCCTCCCCCTTGGTCGCCTGCGGGTAGTACGCCGACAGCGAGGCCACCATCGACGACAGGATGGCCATCGGATGGGCGGTAGCCGGATATCCCTCGAAGAACTTCTTCATGTCTTCGTGCAGCAGGCTGTGCAGCGTCAGGCTCTTGCGGAAGTCGTCGAGCTGCTGGCGGGTCGGCAGCTCGCCGTAGATCAGCAGGTAGCAAACCTCGGTGAACCGGGCCGATTCGGCGATCTGCTCGATCGGGTAGCCGCGATAGCGCAGGATCCCCTTCTCGCCGTCGATGAAGGTGATGGCGCTGCGACACGAGCCGGTGTTGCCGTAGCCCGGGTCGAGGGTGATCGCCCCGGTCTCCGACCGCAGCCCACTGATGTCGATACCGACCTCGTCCTCGGTTCCGACCTCGAGCGGCAGCTCGATCTCTCTATCGTTCAGGGTCAGCTTGGCATGGCTCATCGCTCTCTCCACATCCTGCCGGCCGTGTCCGACCGACGCTTCCGCCTTCGCACCTCTCGGCCGCCTCGGCCACTCACGACCGCGGCAGCTCGAACGATCTGTCCCGGAGAGGCCAGAGGCAGGGTACGGCAACTCATGATTGTAGTGGTGGCCCGGAGGCCGCGCAACACGCGCGGCCGGCGGGGAGCCCTCCGTCACGCGACCGTCACGCCCTCTCTCAGACCCCTCGGGTCTCTTCGCCCCACAGCAGCTTGTGGATTTGCAGCCCCAGTCGCGCCTCGAGCCGATCGGCCAGGATCCACTCCGCCAGATCGATCGGATCGAGCCGGCCGTGCACCGGCGAAAGGTGCACCGGGCAACGCTCGCCGAGCCGTCGCCGCCGGATCAGATCGCGCGCCCACTCGTAGTCGGCGCGATCGGCCAGCACCAGCTTGAGTTCGTCGCGCGGCGTCAGGTGGGCGAGATTCTCCCACCGGTTGGCCTCGGCCTCGCCCGAGGCGGGGCACTTGATGTCGACGATCCGCCGCACGCGGGGGTCGACGGTCGAGATGTCGATGCCGCCGCCAGTCTCGAGCAGCACCTCGTACCCGCGGTCGCAGAGCGCCTTCATCAGCGGGTAGACGCCGGGCTGGAGCAGCGGCTCGCCGCCGGTGACCTCGACCAGCGGGCAGCCGTATCGCTCGACCTCGGAGAGCACCTCCTCGGTGCTCATCCATTCGCCGTCGTAGAAGCTGTGCTCCGAGTCGCACCAGACACAGCGCATCTGGCAGCCGGTCAGGCGGACCAGGACGCACGGACGTCCCGCGAACGTCGATTCGCCCTGCAGGGAGTAGAAGATCTCGTTGATGCGGAGCCGCTCGGCGGACGGCAAGGCCAGGCGGGGATCGGCCGCCTGCGGGCTGTCGTCGGCGCCCGACCTCACGGCCTCGGCTCGTAGATGGCGCACGAGCTGTCGTTCTCCCACACCTCGACGCGGATCACCCCGACACGGCCGTTCTCGATCCGTCGGTCGACCTGCTGGAAGACGTACTCTGCCAAGAGCTCGGCGGTGGTGTTGACGGTGTCGAACGGCGGGACGTCGTTGATCACCCGATGATCGAACGGCTGCAGGATCTCGGCCGCCAGCGCCTTCAGGTCGGCGAAATCCATCACCATGCCGAGCTCGTCGAGCTCCTCCGCCCCCAGGTGGATCCGCACGCGGTAGTTGTGGCCGTGCAGGTTCTCGCACCCTCCGGTGTGCCCCCGGATGGCATGGGCGGCGGCGAAGGTGAAGTCCTTGAAGATCCGGAACATGGCGCCCGTTTACGTTATCAGTGCCAGGGTCGCGGAACCGATCCCCGGGCCTCCATCTCGAAACCGCCGGTCCTGCCCCAGCGCGCGGACGACTCCCTCGACTCAGAGCCTCTTCAGATACTCCACTGTCGGCGGCAACCCGTCGTCGAGCGAGCGCGGCTGCCAGTCGAGCTCCCGGCGGGCCCTCGAGTCGTCGAAGTTCCAATGCCGCTCGAGGCTGCCGAGCTGCTCGAGGTCGATCGGCGGGCGGCGGCCGCGCAGGCGGAAGATCGGCGCCATCAGACGGGTCAGCAGCCGCGCCTGGGTCACCGACAGCTTCCACTTCGGGGCGTCGACGCCGGCGATCGAGGCGACCCGATCGGCGATCTCCTCGACCGTCGCCACGTCGCCGGCGAGTAGATAGTCGCGCCCGGCCGGAACCGCCTCGGGCGCCCTTTCCACGATGCGGGC
>JAWVZD010000558.1:0-2222 GCA_033722395.1 Thermoanaerobaculia bacterium
GAGGTTGGAGCGGGCATGGCGGCTTGAGGCGGCGGCGCCCGCCTGACAGAATCCAGCCGCCCGTTTTACCGCAACCCCTTATTACCGCAACCCCTTACCGAAACCCCACCGGAGAGAATCGATGCGATCCCCGATCCGTCTCGTCGTCTGCCTCGGCGTCCTCGCCGGCGCGTCGGGCCTCGCCCCGAGCGCCGCGGCCGACGACTCCTGGCTCGTCGCCAGCGCCGGTGTCTTCAACCTGGCGGCGGACGAGAGCGAGCCCGGGGACAGGCGCGAGACCGAGGTCGGTCTCGAGTGGCGCGGCGCACCGCGCGCCTTCGGCCTGCGACCGAACGTCGGCGTCATGGTCCATGCCGAGTCGGGCGGCTACCTGTTCGCCGGGGCGCGACGCGATTTCGACCTCTCCGAGCGCTGGGGGCTCTCCCTCGGCTTCGCCGCCGGAGCCTTCGAGGAGGGCGACGGCCTCGACCTCGGGGGCACGGTCGAGTTCCGTTCGTCGATCGAGCTCTTCCTCCGCCTGGGCGAGCGCTCGCGGCTCGGCATCGACTTCTACCACCTGTCGAACGCCGGCATCTACGACTCGAACCCCGGGGCGAACTCGCTCGTCCTGGTGTATGGTCACCGCGTCGACTAGCTCTCGATCGCGCCCCCGGCCGGGCGCCTGATCGTCGCCACCGAACCCGCTCCGAGGACCGCCGATGACCCGCACACCCGTTCGTTTCCCCGATCTCGCGCCGTGGTCCGGCCGCGCCGCAGCCGTCGTCGCCGTCGCGCTGCTCCTCGCGGCCTGCGGCGCGCCGGAGCCCGAGCCGACGCCGGAGCCGACGATCCCGCCGCGCTCGAATCTCCTGCTGGTGACCATCGACACGCTGCGCGCCGATCACCTGTCGGCCTACGGCTACGAACGCCCCACCTCACCGGTGATCGATCGCCTGGCCGCCACGGGAGTGCGCTTCGAGCGGCCCGCCGTCCAGTGGCCCAAGACCGGGCCGTCGTTCGCCTCGATGTTCACCTCCACTTACTCGAAGGACAACGGGTTGGTGCGGCGGGTCGGCACGCCGGTGCCGCCGGAGTACGTCATGCTGGCCGAGACCCTGTCGGAGCACGGCTTCCAGACCGGCGCCGTGGTCGCCAACGGCGCCGTGGCGCGCGAGTTCCACTTCGACCAGGGCTTCGACCACTACGTCGAGACCTGGAAGGTCGAGGACGTCGAGGGCGATCCGAACCGCGCCGAGCGGGTGACCGACGAGGCGCTGGCGCTCGCCGCCGGCCTCGATCCCGAGCGCCCCTGGTTCCTGTGGATCCACTACCTCGATCCCCACTTCCCGTACACCCCGCCCGAGCCGTTCGCCGACCGCTTCGTCGGCGACGAGCATTACGACCCGACGGTGAAGGTCGACATCGACCGCTCGACGGCCCGCAAGCAGATGACCGGCATCGGACGGGAGATGGTGATCGACGGGCGTGACGAGCTCGACTTCTACGTGGCGCGCTACGACGGCGAGATCCTCTACACCGACACCCAGGTCGGCCGCCTGCTCGACGGCTTCGAGGCGAGCGGCCTGCTCGACGGCACGCTGGTCGCCTTGACCTCGGACCACGGCGAGTCGTTGGGCGAGCACTACTACTATTTCGACCACGGGCGCTTCGGCTTCCAGACCTGCGTCCGGGTACCGCTCGTCTTCCACTATCCGGGCGTCCTCGAGCCCCACGTCGACGCCGAGCCGGTCGAGCTGATCCACCTGGCGCCGACGCTGCTCGACTTCGCCGGTGTCCCGCTCGAGGCGGGGATCTGGAAGCAGGGACGCAGCCTGCGCCGCCGGTTGCTCGAGATCGACAGCGAGCCGGAGGCTCGTCTCGCCTTCTCGGAGGCCGGCTACGGCATGAACGGCAACTGGCAGCGCATCGTCCAGGACCGGCGCTACAAGCTGGTCCTGGTGCGCGCCACGGCGGCGCAGCGCTGGCTCGGGGGCAAGGGCGAGCGCTGGGTGCTCTACGACCTGCAGGAGGACCCCGGAGAGACGGTCAGCGTGGTGCGCGAGCGCTCGGAGGACGCCCTCAGGCTGCGCGAGGCGCTCCTCGCCTGGGTCAATGCCGAGCCCTACCCGCTCGGCGCCAAGGCCTCGGAGGAGGAGGGCGAGATGGACGAGGAGACGCGGCGACAGCTCGAGGCTCTGGGGTACTTGCAGTAGGGATCGTCGAGCTTCGGGCGGTCGGGAGGC
>JAWVZD010000559.1:0-2203 GCA_033722395.1 Thermoanaerobaculia bacterium
GAAGGCCATGTGCTCGACGAAGTGGGCCAGGCCGGTCCGACCCGGCGCCTCGTCGCGCGCCCCGACCCGGTAGAGCATCTGGACACTCACCACCGGCACGGCATGCTCCTCGAGCACCAGTACGGTGAGGTCGTTCTCGAGTCGCTCGACGACTACCTGTTTCAGGTCGAGCCCCCGCGCAGGAGCGGCGACCAGGATCGCCCCCAGGACGGCGGCGAGTCGCCGGCGGACCCGGCTCACAGGTAGAGCCTCCCGGGATCGAGAACCTCGCGGAGGAGGTGGAGCTCCTCCTCGGTCGGCGGCGGGGTGGTGGCGAGGTCGGTCGCCAGCCGCACCTCCCAGCCGAGGCTCTCTCGTACCCGCTCGATCGTCGAGCCCGGATGGAGGCCGACCAAGGTCATCTCGCCGTCGATGAAGTCGTACGAGGCCAGGTCGGTGATCAGCCGGCGCGGCCCGCCACCCGGGAAGCCGGCCCGGCGGCGGGCATCGCCCCGGTCGAGATGACCCGGCGAGGTCCGGAAGTCGAGCCGCTCGGAAAAGACTTTCGGGCTCTGCTCGGCGAGCAGCAGGATCTCGCCGGCGTGGAGGGCGATCTCGCAGGCGCCGCCGCTACCCGGCAGCCTGACGCGCGGTTCGGCGTAGTCGCCGATGACGGTGGTGTTGAGGTTCCCGAAGCGATCGATCTGCGCCCCCTGCAGGAAGCCGACGTCGATCCGCCCGCCCTGCAGGTAGTAGTAGAAGATCTCCGTCATCGAAGCGACGCCGAGCGAGTTGGTGACCAGGGCCGGATCGCCGATCGACACCGGCAGTCGCTCCGGCACCGCGCCGACCGCTCCCGACTCGTAGATCAGCAGCAGATCGGGCGCCTGCAGCCGGCGCGCCAGGTTGCAGGCCAGGTTCGGCAGCCCGATGCCGACGAAGACCACTTGGCCGTCGACCAGCTCGCGCGCCGCGGCCGCCGCCATCATCTCGCGCGGCGTGAAGCCGCCCGTATCGGTATCGGTGTCGGTACCGCGTGCCATCTCTCGGATTCCCGCTTCTCCCTCAGAAACCGTAGTTGACCGGTCGGCTCCACGCCTCGGCCGCCGCCAACCTCTGTAGGCCCTCGCCCATCTTGTCGACGTACTGCGCTCGTCCGTCGACACCGTAGACCCACTCGTCGAGATAGCTAGCCAGGCGCTCGGGATGGCGCGAGATCTCCCGCCAGGCGACGTAGAACTCGTTGTCGCGGTCGTAGTAGCCCTGGGCGAACGACGGATGGCAGCCCCACGGCTCGTGCACTACGGCGGAGACCACCAGACCGGGCACGACGGTGCGGTTCGGGTCGCTGCGGACGACCTCCTCGGAGACGATCTCCTCGACCACCACGACGACCTTCTCGGCCGCGAAGGCGGCCTCGCGCTGCACCCCGAGGAGCCCCCAGATCTGCGTGTTGCCCTGCTCGTCGGCGCGCTGCGCGTGGATGATGGCGACGTCCGGCTCGAGCGCCGGCACGGTGGGCAGCTCCTCGCCGGTGTAGGGACACCGCACGCTGGCGATGCGCCGGTTTACCGCCGGCAGATCGCTGCCGCTGAAGGTCCTGAGCGGCAGGAACGGCAGCTTCGCCGCCCCGGCGGCGAGCCGGGCCACCATGCCGAAGTGCGTGTACTCCTCGATCTCGAGCCGATGCGGCTCTCCGCTCTCGACGGCGCGGCGGAAGGCGTAGAGCGGCCCCGCTCCGGGATTGCCAGCCCAGCTGAAGACCAGCTTGCGGGCACAGCCGGCGGCGATCATCTGGTCGTAGAGCAGGTCGGGTGTGAGGCGGCACAGCGTCAGATCGCGCCGCCCCTGACGCAGGATCTCGTGTCCGGCGGCGAACGAGATGAGGTGGGTGAATCCCTCGATCAACACGGTGTCGCCGTCGGCGACGAAACGTTCGATCGCCTCGGCCATGGTCATCCTCTTGCTCCCCGGACGCTCGGCGGCGCGCCGCTCGTCCGGCCGGTCGGTCGCCTCAGTCGGCATCGGTCGAGTCGCTCGCTCCGCTCGGTGGCTCGAAGTCGTTGATCGCCCGGCTCTGCTCGCGCAGGAAGTTGAGCAGGTAGTTCGGGCCGAGGCCGGCCGGCCCGATGCCGCCCGACGCCTTCCAGCCGCCGAACGGATTGACCCCTGGCCAGGCACCGGTGGTCGAGCCGCTGCGGCGGTTGACGTAGGTCACCCCCGC
>JAWVZD010000560.1:0-2200 GCA_033722395.1 Thermoanaerobaculia bacterium
GGCGTCTCCACTGCGCCAAGGCCCTCCTCGAGGGCGAGCCTCTCGAGGGTGTCTGGTACAACCGCACGGCCTTCTACAACGCTCGCCAGCGCGGCGAGGACGTCCGCCTCGCCGACTTCGCCGAGCCCGAGACCCTACACCTGACTCCGATCCCCTGCTGGCAGGGCCTACCCGAACCTATCTTCAACACCGCCAAATCGTAACCCGTTGACACCGCGCGGTTTATCCGCACGCACTTCGGCTTTGGCACCAGGATTCGGCCGGTGAGGTCGGCTCCTCGGGCTCAACTCACCTCGCGTAGCGTAGGGGGAAGGGCGACACCGGCGGCCTGGAAGACCTTGCCGGCAACGCCCGGGGAGTCGGTGCGAAGGAGGAAGCGCTTGCCGTCCTTCTCGACTTCGACCTCCTCCACCCGATCGAGATCACGCACGACCGCAGTCCACTCGAAGCTCTCGCCCCGGGCGGCCAGGCGGGCTTCGAGCTCGGCCCGAAGCCGCAAGGCCAGAAACGAGCAGAAGACGTGGCCGCGGATCGCCGCGTCGGTGCGGTGATAGACCGGCCGGGTCTCCAGAAGCGACTTCATGGTGCGGAAGATGTCCTCGACCATCCAGAGCATCTTGTAGGCCAGGGCGACGTCGGCAGCCGGCAGGTCGGTCGTGGTCCGCAGCACCCACTTGCCGTCGTAGCGCCGGTCGCGCTCGATCTTCTTCTCATCGATCTCGAATCCCTCGCCACGAGCCGACAGGTACCTGCGGTAGCCCCGGTTGCCGACCAGCGAGGTCGCCCCCTGGCGCAGCCGATCCTCGAGCGAGGCGACGATCGCCTCGCGGTCGGAGCGATCCTTGGCGGCGTACTCCTCGTTGAGGCACACGACGTAGCGCCGCTCGTCGACCGAGACCTCCTTGACCTTGAGCGGGGAAGGATCTTTCGTGCTCGAGCGCGGTGGGAAGACCTCCTGATAGCGGCCGCCGCGGCTGAGCACCTCGTCGCGCACCTCCTTCTGGTTGCGCATCCTGGTGCCGACGATGTAGTCCCAGCCGCGCTCTTCGAGCTCGGTGAGAGTCGCCTTCTTGATCATTCCGCGGTCGGCCACGACGCAGACCCGGCCGATGCCGAAACGCTGGCTCAACCGCTCGGCCACCGGCAGGAGGGTCTTGACGTCGGTGGTGTTGCCCGGCCACAGCTCGCAGCAGATCGGTCGCCCCTCCTGGTCGAGCACCACGCCCACCACCATCTGCTTGCGGTTCTTGCGGTGATCCTTGCTGTGGCCGAAGCGTCCGATCGTCTCGCCGCCCTCGCCCTCGAAGTAGATCGACGTGGTGTCGAAGAAGACCAGCTCGAGCCCCGAGAAGAGATCCCGGTCGCGGTCGAACAGCGCCTCCTCGATCCGGTCCTTGGTCGAGCGGGGAGCGAGAGCGTCCTGCGCGGGCTCCTCCTCGAGCGTCTCGCCGAGCCAGGCCATGGCGCGGTAGGCGTGGTGGAGCTCCAGCGTCTCGATCCCTTCGATCCGGTACGAGTCGCGCCAGGTGACGCAGGAGCGGTCGGAGCCGGGGGAAACCAGCCGGTGCAGGACCTCCAGGAAGATCGCCCGCTCGACGGGAAACTCGAAGCTTCGCTCCGCGAGAAGCGTCTCGATCACCTCGGCACAGCCGGTCTCCTTCCACAACCGATCGAAGACCATCGAGGCCCCGATGCGCCGGGTGCCGACGCGCGGCAGCTCGCCGCGGCGGTGCTCGGAGATCACCAGCATGGAGTGAGCGAACCGGGCACCGGACTCGAGAAGTGCTTCGAGCTGCCCGTCCTCCTGGAGCCGGTCCAGCCGGCCGAGCGTCCCCAGCACCCGCTGGCGGGTCTTGCCCTCCTCCCAGCGGTTCTCGACGATCTGCAGGTAGGTGTAGCCCTTGGCTCTCTTCTGGCGGAAGAACATGGCGGCCTCCCCGTTGACACCGGAATTATAGCCTAGTTCCTCCTGCTGTGTCTGTCACCTGGTGAGGACGGTTGGCACCAGGATCGGGGATTTCCGAAAGATCGGCCCCCGGAAACCCCCGTCAACACTGGATTCTTGCTTCAGAACGGCCGATTCACTGTCGAAGATGGGTCAAGCATGTCAGCCGAGGAGTCCGAGATAGCAAAGCCTACTTTACCTTACGAAACGCCATATAGGATGCAGCGAGGGCCCGGGTTTATGCGAAGCGCTAAC
>JAWVZD010000561.1:0-2185 GCA_033722395.1 Thermoanaerobaculia bacterium
GGGCGCCGAGGGCCTCCTCGAGGCGGGAGAAGGCCTCGTCCAGAGGCTCGGAGTCGGGCCAGTCGAGGTCGGGCGAGTCGAGGTCGGTGGGCGCGACCGCGAGCACGGCGACGTCCTCGCGGACGACGGCGAGAAGCTCCGAGTCGACGAAGGCGAGCAGGCGCTGCCGGGCGCGGCCGAGCGCGGCCTGGGTCTCGTCGGGGCCGACGCCGGGATGGCCGTCCTTGTCGCCGCCCACCCAGGTGCGCAGGAGGACTCGGTGGCCGGCCCGGGTCAGGGCGACGAGCTCGGAGAGGATCGGGTCGGTGAGGAGCGAGACGAGGTGATTCGCCTCGTCCTCGACCGACGGTTTCTCGGGCGGGTGGGTGCCGACCTCCCAGGCGAGGTGGAGGAGATTCTCGATCTCGCGCCGGTCGAGGGCCGCGTCCCCGGTCCCGCCGGTGGCCCCGCCGCGGTCGAGAGTCCCGACGACGTGGTCCTGGATGCGCCGCAGAAGCTGGATGTTCTGGGGCGAGCGCGACTCGGTGGGGTGAGCGGTGAGAACGAAGGTCAGCTCGGCGGTGCCGGCGCCGGTTTCGCCCTTACCGGAACCGTCCCGTCGGGCCGGCCGCTCCCTCAATCGATGCGTGCGGTAGGCGTTCTCGCAGACGTTCACCAGTTGGAGGTAGAGCGTGTAGGCGCGGGCGAGAGCGGTCTTCTCCTCGATCGAGAGCTCCGCCAGGCGCGCGGCGGCCCGGTCGAGTGCCGCCTCGCGTCCCGCTTCGTCTTCGGCCTCGCGGAAGACCACCATCTCGCGCCGTACCGACTCGACGGCGTCGAAGAGCGCCTCGCCCTCGGCCGCGCGGACGACGTCGCCCAGGATCTCCTCGACGACGCCAACGGTCGCGGTGAGACCGCGGGGCAGGTGCTGCGGCTTGTGGTCGCGGTCGGGCATCAGAAGCGAGCCGCTCGAAGACCGGGACGGAGTGTCGTCATTCGCCGAGCGCCCCGCCGGCTTCGTGGTAGGTGGGCGCACCGCGCCGCCGGATCTCCGCGGTGCGCTCCGGGTCGGCAGGGCGCCGTCCCGAGATCGGCGCCAAGTCGAGAACCGGCTCGTGCTCCGCGGCGCGAGCCCAGGTCTCGAGGAAGTCGACCGTCGGGTTGCTCTCCCAGCGTTCGGCCTGGGAGACGGCCTGCTGGGAGCAGCCGAGCCGCTCGGCCATCTGGTGCTGCGTCAGACCGGCCCGCTCGCGGGCCAGGCGGAGGAGGTAGCCCGGGAGACGGCGCTCCTCGGGCGAGAGCTCGCCCCACTGTCGCAGCGTCCTCCACTCCGTATAGGAGCGCGGCCGCCGCCGGCGGAGCGCGGGGAGAGGGAACGGGAACGGGCGCGGCTCGGGACGGATCACTCGGTCGGAGGTCGTCTGGCCCATTCGATCAGCTCCTCGGGGTTCGGGTCGGTTTCGGACCAGCGCTCGAGCGCTTCGATGAGCCGCTCGAGGGCGGGGACGACCTCGCGGCGCTCGCCGAGCGCTTGCAGCGCGTCCGGGTCGGTCGCCACGGCGCGGGCGACCAGCAGGGCGTTGGCGGCATCCTCCTCGGAGCGCCAGAACTGCCAGGCAGCGAGGCGGTCGACGACGAGCGCCTCCGGTGCCAGCAGGCGTACACGGTGACCGTCGATCTCGATCTCGGCGGCTCGCTCGCCCTCTCCGAGACTCGCCCCCGGGAACTCGACGAAGACACGACCCTCCTCGTGGATCCAGTGGCGCCCGTCGCGGGTGAAGCCGTGCGCGCGGAGGGCGCTGTCGACGGATGCCGGCACGTGGCCCACGAAGTCGAGGTCGCCGGTCGAGTACGCTCCGCCGGTGTATAGCTCGACAGCAGCGCCGCCGACGAGGATGGGGACCTCGTCCTCGTACAGCGACTGGATCCACTCGGCGATCGCAGCCGTGCGAGCCGCGGAGTCAGGCAGGCGGAGGATCTCTGCGAATCTCACAACGTATAGATTGTATCAAAGTGCGCTGTGTCACCCCGGAACGGGAGCCGGGCCGGCGTCACCCCAGCCTCCGACCCCGCGGCCCCGATTCGACGGCCCCGATCCGACGGCCCCGATCCGACCAACCCGATCCGACCAACCCGATCCGACCGCCGGACGGCGTCTCGGCGTCGAGCCGGTCGGGCATGGTCGGTTCTGGCCCTCGGGTTGGGA
>JAWVZD010000562.1:0-2183 GCA_033722395.1 Thermoanaerobaculia bacterium
CGACCCGGAGGTGACCCGGACCCTCCTCGCGGTGCCGGTCGCGCTGGACGCGTTCGCCCGGAGCGCCCCGGAGTGGGGGGGGGGCGAGAGGCACAGCCGCCGCACCGACGACTAGCGAGGTCGTGCGCGGGGAAGGGAGGATTTCCCGCCCTCCGCGCCTCCCTCCGGGGTCCTTCGACCGGCTCGCCCGTATGGTAACCTGCGTCCGGTCGGCGGAGCGCTCAGACGCCCGTTCGCCCCACCGGAATCAGACCGTCCACGCTTCCAGGGAGCGCATCAAGAGGTATGAGGAACATCATCCACATCGTAGGAACGGGAACCATCGGTGAACCCTTGATCGGCCTGTTCACCGACTTCGGCGATCGCATGGGGATCGACGAGGTCACCTTTCACAAGCGCACGCCGCTGGCGTCGGATCGCTCGCGCCTGAACCACCTGATGGCCCGCGGTGCGAAGCTGGCCGTCGACGAAGGTCGGCAGAGCGAGTTCGAGACCCTGGGTCACGAGGTCTCCTTCGAGGCGATCGAGGCGATCGAGCGAGCCTCGGTGGTCATCGACTGCACGCCGGCGGGTAACAGCAACAAAGAGAAGACCTACAGCAAGATCTCCGGGCCGAAGGGATATCTGGCGCAGGGTAGCGAGTTCGGTTTCGGCAAGCCGTACGCGCGGGGCGTCAACGACGAGACCTTGGTGCCGGACGAGGATCGCTTCATCCAGATCGTGTCGTGCAATACCCACAACATCACCACTCTGATCAAGACGATCTGCCACACGGACGGGGACGGCTTCAACCTCGAGCGGGGACACTTCGTATGCATGCGGCGCGCCAACGACGTCACGCAGCCCGACAAGTTCATCCCGGCTCCGACGGTCGGCAAGCACGACGATCCCGAGTTCGGGACGCACCACGCCCACGACGCGCACCACGTCTTCGAGACGATGGGGGAGGACTTCGACCTGTTTTCGAGCGCGGTGAAGCTCAACACCCAGTACATGCACTCGATCTGGTTCGACCTCCTGCTCGAGGACGAGATCACGCTCGAGGAGGTGATGTCGCGGTTGGAGGGGAATCCGCGCGTCGCCTGCACCGACAAACCCCAAGCGAATCTGATCTTCAGCTTCGGCCGCGACCACGGCTACTACGGGCGGATCTTGTCGCAGACGGTGGTGGTCCGTCCGACCGTCATGGTGCGGGGCGGACGCGAAGTGGTCGGTTTCTGCTTCACGCCGCAGGACGGCAACTCCCTGCTGTCGTCGGTGGCGGCGGCGCTGTGGCTGATCGACCCCGATCCGGACGGCGTCCGGGAGCGGCTGAATCCGATTCGCCGCTGGCTCTATCAGGAGATCTGAGTGGCGGCGGTGCCGGTCGCGCGGCCCCGCTTCCAGCCGATCACGGCTCGCCACCGCTCGTATGCCCTCGACCTTGGAGCTCGGTGAGCTGACCCTCACCTGTCGCTCGCGCGCCGGCGACCAGACCTGGCTCAAGGTGCAACCTCCCGGTATCGCCTTCGACGTCGGGCGCGGCACTCCCCGCCTGGCGGGTGTCGGACGGATCTTCCTCACTCACGGGCATCTCGATCACGCCCTCGGTTTGCCGTTTCTGCTCTCCGTGAGGCGCCAGGTCGACGGCGCTCCGCTGCAGGTCGTCTGTCCACGGGCGATCGAGAGCGCTCTCGGCGAGCTCGTGCGGGCCGCCGAACGCCTCGACGGCCGGGAGTACGAGTTCGAGATCCGCGGAGTGGAGGCGGGGGAGAGGGTCGAAGTCGGTCGGGATCTCGAGATCGAGCCGTTCTCCACCGAGCACGGCGTCGCCAGCCTCGGCTACCATCTCGTCCGCCGCAGGCACCGGCTGCGACGCGATCTCGTCGGCGCGCCCCAGCGGGAGCTCGAGCGGCTGAGTCGTAGAGGCGAGGAGTTGAACGAGAGCTACGAGGAGCTCTGGCTCAGCGTCACCGGAGATACCTCGGCGCAGGTTTTCGATCTCGAGCCGCGGCTCTACGAGAGCGGAATCCTGGTGGTCGAGTGCACCTTCATGGCCTCTGGCCACGAGGCACGAGCGCGCCGGTTCCACCACCTCCATTTGGCGGATCTCGTCGAGCGGCGCGATCGGTTCGCCAATCGAGCGCTGGTGCTCTACCACCTCAGTCGTAGGCACCGTTCCGTCGAGCTCGAGACGACGGCGC
>JAWVZD010000563.1:0-2177 GCA_033722395.1 Thermoanaerobaculia bacterium
ACGCGAAGGCGGCGCCGGCGACCGTCGCCAACGAGGCGAGCAGGAGGAGTTGCAGCTTCGAGTTCATCCGTCGTCGCTCCTCCCTCGTGTACGTCCCTCGAGGGTCGCCGGATCGGTGAGACGGCTGAGGAGCGGCGGATCTACCAGATCTTCCAGCGCGGCGAGCCGGTGTTCCACTCGTCCTCGAGCACGTGCATGTCGCGCAGGGTGTCCATGTTCTGCCAGTAGGTCGTGTGGCGCCACGCCATCAGCTCGCCGTCGCGCGCCAGGTTCTCCAACGGATCGCGCTCCCAGACGGTGTCGTCGCCGTCGATGTAGTCGAGTGCCGCGGGCTCGACGACGAAGTAGCCGCCGTTGACCCAGGCGCTGTCCGAGGTCGGGCTCGGCTTCTCCTTGAACTGCTCGATCCCCTCCTGGCCGGGGTGGAGGTGGAAGGCTCCGAACCGTCCGGGTGGTTGTACCGCCGTGAGAGTCACCAACTTGCCGTGCTGGCGGTGAAACTCGATCTCGGCCGTGATGTCCATACTGCCGACACCGTCGCCGTAGGTGACGCAGAAGGTGCCGTCCTCGACGTAGCGTCGGATGCGCCGCAGCCGGCCGCCGGTCATGGTCTCGAGCCCGGTGTCGACCAGGGTCACCTTCCAGGGCTCGGATTTGTCGACCACCACCTCGGCGTCGCCGGTCGCCAGGTCGACCGTGACGTCCGACATGTTCTTGCGGTAGTTCAAGAAGTAGTCGCGGATCATGTGTCCTTTGTAGCCGCAGCAGATGACGAACTCGGTCAGACCGTGGGCGGCGTAAGTCTTCATGATGTGCCACATGATCGGCATTCCGCCGATCTCCACCATCGGCTTCGGACGGATAGAGCTCTCTTCACTGATGCGGGTGCCGTAACCACCCGCCAGGATGACGACTTTCACTGCGAGGTTCTCCTTTCGCGCGTCGTCCGCGCCGTGCCGATCGAGCGCTCGTAGTCGGCGATCTGTCGCAGGGTAACCTGCCGCGGATCGCCCCCTTCGGCGGCGGCGCGGTGCCATTCGAGGATCGAGTCGAGACTCCGACGGACGCTCCAGCGTGGTCGCCAACCGAGCCGTCGACGCGCCTTGCTACTGTCGACGTGGAGCAGGCCGGTCTCGGGTGGGTGATCGGCTGCGTCGTGGATCCACTCTCCCGGCGGCGACCAGCGCTGGCACAGCATCTCGGCGATCTCGCCGACGGTCAGCAGTTCGTCTGTCTCGGGGCCGAAGTTCCATGCTTCGGCGACCTCGGCGCCGCGCTGCCAGAGCGCCTCGGCGAGAGTCAGGTAGCCCGCCAGGGGCTCGAGAACGTGCTGCCAGGGGCGCACCGCATCCGGATGACGGATGGAGACCGGCCGGCCGGCGGCGAGACCGCGGATCAGGTCCGGGACGAGGCGATCCTCGGCCCAGTCGCCACCACCGATGACGTTGCCGGCGCGCCCGGTGGCGACGGCGATGGTGGCGTCGTCGGCGGAGAAGTAGGAGCGGCGGTAGGCTGCCGTGACCAGCTCGGCGCAGGCCTTGCTGGCGGCGTACGGATCGTGCCCTCCGAGGCGGTCCTCTTCGCGATAGCCGTCACGGCTCTCCAGGTTCTCGTAGCACTTGTCGCTGGTGACCACGACGACGGCCCGGACCGAGGGCACCCGGCGCGCCGCCTCGAGCACCTTGGCCGTGCCCATGACGTTGGTCGAGAAGGTCTCCAGCGGCTCGCGATAGGAGCGCCGTACCAGCGATTGCGCCGCCAGATGGAAGACCACCTCGCCGCCGCAGCGCTCGAGCGGATCCCGCACCGCGTCGCGCTCCCGGATGTCGGCCTCGAGCGAGACCATTCCCTCGGCGACACGTGCCTGCTCGAAGAGGCTGGGTTGGGTGGGCGGCGCCAGCGCCACGCCGGTCACCTCGGCGCCGAGCCGCTCCAGCCAGAGCGCGAGCCAGGAGCCCTTGAAGCCGGTATGGCCGGTCAGCAGCACCTTCTTGCCTTGCCAGAACGCGGGTTGCATGGGGAGCGGAGATCGGGTGCGGTCGGCTCGAACCACACCGTCGGGAGAGTCGTGATCGGCTGAGTGAGCTTACCAGAGTGGAGCGCGCGGCCGACTCGGGGTCACCGGCGGCTTCAACCCCGCGGCCGGTCGTCGGTCTCGGCCTGGTAGGCGATCTCCC
>JAWVZD010000564.1:0-2177 GCA_033722395.1 Thermoanaerobaculia bacterium
AGCCTGCTGCTTGAGCCACTTGTAGAGCAGCTCGGTGATGCGCCGCGCCTTGGTGAAGACGATCGTCTTGAAGCCCCGCTCGATCAGGAAGACCAGCAGGTCGAGCGCCGTGGTGTACGGGCTGTTGGCCGGACGGAGTAGCAGCAGATGACGGTCCTCGCGCGGTGCCCCGGAGTCGCCGATCCAGTGGAAGTCGTCACCGGCCAGCAGACGGGCGAACTCGGAGGCGTTCTCCGCCGTCGCCGACGAAGCGATGAACCGCGGCTCGGCTCCGAGGCCCCGGCTCAGCCGGTCGAGCCGTCGCAGCACGTGGTGGAAGTGGCAGCCGAAGATGCCGCGGTAGGTGTGGAGCTCGTCCAGAACCACCCAGGACAGGGTGGCGAGGAACGGCTCCCAGTTCTGCCAGTGCGGCAGGATGCCCAGGTGCAGCATGTCGGGATTCGAGATCACGACCCGTGGCGGCTCGGCCAGGATGCGACGGCGCTCGCTGCGCGGGGTGTCGCCGTCGTAGATGGCGCAGGTGGCCTGCTCGCCGAGACCGGCCGCGGCGGCGAGGGCCTCGAACTTCCCCCTCTGATCCTGCCCCAGGGCCTTGAGCGGATAGAGAAAGAGCCCTCGCCCGCTTCCCCCGGCGAGCACCTCCTCCAGCACCGGCAGATGGAAGACGAGCGACTTGCCGGAGGCGGTCGGCGTTGTGACCAGGGCGTTGCGGCCGCGGCGCACCGCCTCCAAGCCCTCCGCCTGGTGCGACCAGAGCCGCTCGACGCCCTGCTCGGCCAGGGCCGCCGCCAAGGGCTCGGGCAGCTCGTAGTCGCCGTGGCGCGGCGGCTGGCCGGCGAGGACGAGGCGCTCGGAGAGCTGCGGACCGAGGCGGCGGTCGGCCTCTAGCTCCTCGATCACGCCATCCAACGTCGTCGGCACACCGCGATGATATCCCCGCCCGGCGAGAGCCCGTCCTACGAGCGGCGCAGGACAAACTCCTACAACCTTTTGGGAAGGCCGCCGATCGCGCCGCGGGCGCGACCGGGTCATCGTACGGTCAGCGAGCGAGAACCGATCCGACACCGGGGGAAACCGATGACCGTCTACGATCCGTCCTGGAGCCGTCACCAGCCGAGCCGTACTGCGACGCCGTCCGTGAGCCCGCACGACGACCGGCCGCGGATCGGCTTTCTGCCGTTCCTGGCCTTCCTCTTCGTCAGTGGCTTCCTGTGGACCTCGCAGACCTCGCTGCGCGCCACGGTGCAGGACAACCAGCCGGAGCTCGAGGCGCTGCGCCAACAGCTCGCCGCCACCGAGGCGGAGGTCGAGGCGCTACGCTCCAGCGTCGGAGCGCAGAGCCAGGACGTCATGGCGATGAAGCTCGGCGAGGTCTACCGCACGCCGGGGGTGGTCGACCTCGGCGGCACCGGCGCGCAGATCCTCGGTCACGGCTTCGCGGTCACCGGCCTGGCGCTCGAGCCGATCGCCGGCGGCCACCTGCTCGAGGGTCGTCTGATCAACCTGCAGGCGGTGCGGCACCAGGAGCTGGTCTTCGGCGTCGCCCTGGGGCACCAGAAGACCGAGTTCACGCTGGCCGACCTCGAACCCGGTCAGAGCCTGCCCTTTTCGCTGTTCTTCGACGACACCGAGATGGCGATGCCGCGCTTCGCCCGCTTCGACTACCGCGAGTCGATCATCTGGCACCGCGCCAGCGAGCCGGCCGACGACTAGGGCGGCGGCGCTCGGCCGGGGATGAGATACTGGCCGCTCGATGCGGCGCCCCGTCCTCTCTCTCCTGCTCGGCCTGGCGACCCTGGCGACCGCGGCGACTCCCGGCACCGGAACCGGCACCGATTCCGCCCCACCCGTCGCCTTGGTCGTCCACGGCGGCGCCGGCTCGATCCACCGCGACGATCTCTCCGCCGAACGGGAGGCCGAGTACCGCGCCGCGCTCCGCCGGGCCCTCGCCGAAGGGCACGCCGTCCTGCGCCGCGACGGCTCGGCGCTCGACGCGGTCGAAGCCGCGATCCGGACGATGGAGGACTCGCCGCTCTTCAACGCCGGCAAAGGAGCGGTCTTCACGGCCGACGGCCGCAACGAGCTCGACGCCTCGATCATGGTCGGCGGCGGCCAGGCCGACGACGGACGGGCTGGCGCGGTCGCCAGCGTCACGACCGTCAGGAACCCGATCTCGG
>JAWVZD010000565.1:0-2166 GCA_033722395.1 Thermoanaerobaculia bacterium
CCCTCGAGGAGACCGAGCGCCGGAGGATCACCCAGCAGGCGTACAACGAGGCCGAGGGGATCGAGCCAGCCACCATCCTGAAGGACATCCACAGCCCACTGGTGGCGCTCTCGAACCTCGACTATTCGACGGTCGAGAACCGCGCCCTCGAGCACCTGGAGGAGATCGGTGAAGCGCCGATCGGCCAGCAGATCGAAGCGTTGGAGAAGCGCATGCGCGCCGCCGCCAAGCGACTCGAGTTCGAAGAGGCGGCGGTGCTCAGGGATCGGATCAAGGAGCTGCGCGAGCTCCAGATCTACGTCGAGTAGGAGCGATGGCGGTCTCCGAAGCCTTGGCCCAACGGATCCGGGAGCTGCCCGATCAACCGGGCATCTACCTCTTCCGCGACGCCAGCGGGGCGCTGCTCTACGTCGGCAAGGCGAAGTCGTTGCGCAAGCGGGCGGCGAGCTATCTCGGCGAGGGGCAGGAGGCTCGCATTGCCACCATGCTGGCCGAGGCGGCGCGCATCGACTTCGTGCTCACCGACAGCGAGAGCGAGGCGCTGCTGTTGGAGAACAACTGGATCAAGAACAAGAACCCGCGCTACAACATCCTGCTGCGGGACGACAAGACCTATCCGTACGTCAAGCTGACGCTTCGGGACGACTACCCCCGTATCGCCTTCACCCGCCGGCTGGCCGACGACGGAGCGGAGTACTTCGGGCCGTACCTTCCGGCCGGGCTCGCTCGTAAGGCGATCAACTTGGTCCAGAAGCTGTTCGAGATCCGCGTCTGTACGATCGACATCGACGGGTCGCTGGCCCGACCCTGTCTCTACTACGATCTCGATCGCTGCCTGGGGCCGTGCGTCGACGGACTGACCACGCGCCCGGACTACGACGAGGCGGTCCGCCAGGCGAGGCTTTTTCTCGGCGGCCGCAACGACGAGCTGGTTCGCGAGCTCGAAGGCGCCATGCATGCCGCGTCGGAGGCGCTCGAGTTCGAGCGCGCGGCTCACTACCGCGACATGATCTCCCAAATCGAGGCGATCGGTCAGCGGCGCAAGCTGGTGTCGACGCGGGGCGAGGACATCGACATCTACGGCGTCTACACGGCGGGCGGGAACGCCGCCGTGGTCGCCCTGGTGATGCGCGGCGGACAGATTCTCGACCGGCGGGAGCTGTTCTTCGAGGGGCGGCGCACGGTCGGCCCGGCGGCGGTGCTGAGCGAGGTGTTGCCGCAGGTCTACGATCGCACCTCCTTCATCCCCAAGGAGCTCCATCTGCCGCTCGAGATCGAGGGAGCCGAAGCGTTGGAGGAGTGGCTCTCCCAGACGCGGGGCAACCGGGTCTACGTCCGCCTGCCGGCGCGCGGTCCGAAGGCCCACCGAATCGAGCTGGCGCAGCGCAACGCCCGGCTCGCCTTCCAACGGCGCTTCCGGCACGACGGCGCGGCCGATCGCGCCGCGACCGCGCTCGCCGAGACTCTCGAGCTCGCCGAGCCTCCGCAGCGCATCGAGGGCATCGACATCTCCAACCTGCAGGGCAGCGAGATGGTCGGCTCGCTGGTGGTGTGGGAAGGGGGGCGGATGAACAAGTCCGAGTATCGCTCCTTCAACCTTCGAGGGATGGTGCAGCCCGACGACGTCGCCGCCGTCCGGCAGGTGGTCGAGCGTCGCTACCGCCGGCGTCTCGAGGAGCTCGGCGCCATGCCCGACCTGATCCTGATCGACGGCGGTCGAGGCCAGCTCAACGCCGCCCTGGAGGCGCTCGCCGAGCTCGGCGTCGAGGAGACCCCCGTGGTGGCGTTGGCCAAGCGCCAAGAGGAGATCTACCGCGTGGCGCATCCGGCGCCACTGCGCCTCGAGCGCCGTGATCCGGGACTGCGGCTGCTGCAGCAGATTCGCGACGAGGCGCACCGTTTCGCGCTCCGGCGGCATCGTGGCCGGCGTCGCCGAGCCACCCTCACCAGCCGGCTCGACGAGGTGCCCGGGATCGGACCGAAGCGGCGACGGAAGCTGTTGGAACACTTCGGCAGTCTCGAAGGCGTGCGGAGCGCCGACCGCGCCGAGCTGCGCGAGGTCCTGGGGCCGAAGCTGGCGGAGCGGGTCCACAGCTGGCTGGCGGCGGATTCGGTCACGGCGACGGATCCGGGAGCGAGATAGAATTCCGCTGTGATGAGCGACCA
>JAWVZD010000566.1:0-2162 GCA_033722395.1 Thermoanaerobaculia bacterium
CGCTCCAGTCGGACGCGCTCCCGTCCGAGTGAGCCACCCCCCGCTTGTCGTAAACCAGAGCCGCCATGCCCAGCTTCACGAAAAAGGTCTCGAAAGTGCCCGCCCAACGAGTCGTGGGGCCCGAGCCGCCGACCAGCACCGCCAGAGGCCGGGGGCCCGAGCAGCGCGGCAGGAGGAGGCGAGCCGTGAGCTCGGTGCCGTCGGCCGACGCGATCGACATCTGTCGGGTGTCGTGGGGGGCAACGCGGCGGCCGTGGACCGAACCGTCCGACTCGCTCCAGACGACCGAGGAGATCGGCCCCTCGGAGCTCGCTTCGAACCGCAGGGTGATCGACGCCGGTGGCTGGACCGAGCGCAGCACCAGCTCGCTCTCCCGCTCGAAGAGCGCTCCTTTCTCCAGGGTCTCGGTGTCGAGATAGAGGAACCGGACCTCGTCGCCAGCCCGCTCGACGAACGGGCCGCCGGTGATCACCTCGCCGGTCTCCAACTCGAAGGAACCCGCGTAGTCGTCCAGCGGTCGGTCGGCGGCCGTTAGGGGGATCGCTGTCGAGAGGAGTGCGACGACGAGCGCAAGGGCGAGCGCGGAGAGGCTCGAAGACACACGCATACCGAGAAGGTTACCCCGGGCTCCCCTGCTCGGCTTCACGGAACCTCACCCCATGCCGCGGATACCCAGCACGAACGCATCCCATCGGCACCAGCGGGCGTCGAGGATGAGGAACGCCCGCCCAGCAGTTCCGCTCGCATAGAGTCGTATGCCGTCCAAGCCCCGGATGTCGCGGTAGTAGAACCGAGCGAGCTTCGAAGCGAAGTTCTCCGTGGCTAGTCCGCTCATCGAGGCGATGGGAAACTCCAATAGGCACTTGACTTCCCCCGGCACGCCGCGTCTGTGGACGAGATATCGGCAGCTCGCCGACGTCGCCTCCCCTTCAACCCAGCCAGCCCACCCGCCCGGAACCAGGAGAGATCCGTCGGAGAGGGAACACGCGGTCGACGTCGAGGCTTCCTCCGCGAGTGGCTCGGACTCTGCGACGGCGATCCTCCAGGGGGCGGGTGGCCAGACCGCATCGCCGGCCCACTCGAGAGTGAGGCCGACGAGAAGAAAACCGACCGAGGCGACGACACCACCGAGCTCGACCGCCCGACCCAACCGCTCGACCAAAGAATGCCCCTTCGCAACGGGTCCCGTCGGACCCTGCTGCGAGGTCGGCCTCCAACCTGTTCGTCGTACGACGAGCCAGAGGGCGAGAACGGCGACGATTGCGTTGTGGAGAAAGTACTGGTGATGCCAGGCAAAGGCCACCGGACCCAGGTCCCAGCCGGGATAGTCGCCGCCCGGGCCGTGGTCGAGCCGCAGGTGAAGCCATACCGAGGCGGCATCGATCAGCAGGCCGGCCGAGGCTACGACGCGGATCGCCGAGGCCGAGGCACGGGCCCAGGAAGGCTCCGTGCCGCGCCATCGAAGTGCCAGTGGAACCAGGAGCGCTGCGGCGACGACACAGGCAAGCGTCGAGACCTGGGAAACCTGACGCGCGAAACTGGAAGCGTCGAATACACCGATGGCATACGGCACGACGGTCGCGCTCCAGACCCAGAGCACGAGGGCGACGGCGAGCCAGACGAGACGACGCAGCATCAGCGAGAGCGATCCACGGAGGGCGCCAGCATGGTAGCGATCGAGCGTGTTCGATCCTACCGCGCGGGCGGGTAGTAGACTGATCCCGGAATGGATCCGTCGCCTCGGCTGAGCCCGGGCGACCCACTCGGGCCGTACGAGATCGTCGCACCCCTGGGTGCGGGCGGGATGGGCGAGGTCTACCGGGCGCGAGATCCGCGGCTCGAGCGGCAGGTGGCGCTCAAGGTGCTGCCCTCCGAGATGGCCGACGATCCCGAGCGCCTGGCCCGCTTCGAGCGCGAAGCCAAGGCGCTGGCGGCGCTCAATCACCCCCACATCGTCACCGTCTACTCGGTGGAGGAAGCCGAGGGCGTCCGCTTCCTGACCATGGAGCTGGTCGAGGGCGAGACCTTGGACGAGGTGGTCCCAGCGGGAGGGCTGGAGCTCGAGCGGTTCCTCGACATCGCCATCCCGCTGGCCGACGCGGTGGCGGCGGCCCACACGCGCGGGATCGTCCACCGGGACCTCAAACCCGCCAACGTCATGC
>JAWVZD010000567.1:0-2158 GCA_033722395.1 Thermoanaerobaculia bacterium
GGGACGTTCTCGGCATTCGGGATGTTCTCGGTACAGGGTAACTCGACACGTTTCGACCTCCTACGCCAGGTCCCCGTGAATCGGTCTCGGGCGTTCGCCCCAGTGCGGGAGGTGGGGTTGACGACAGCCTCACAGAGTGTGACGGCAATCACTGTGACGGCGGTCACAGGAGGGCTGCGAAACGAGGTCTGCGAACGGCGGCGGGAGACCAGACGGAATCGTTTCGGCCCTAAGGAGGGGACCGAAACCGAGTACCAGCCCTCCGCGCGTCAGGCCAGAACGGCCAGCACCATCAGCGCCAGGGCGACGCCGAACAGGACGAACTCGATCGGGTTGGAGAGCCTCTTCGATGCTTCCATCTCGCGGTAGAGCATCCCACCCGGCCGTGGGATCGACTGTGACGCGGGTCACAGGTCGGGCTCGGCACCGGCCCAGGGCGACCGACGATGCGCCGCGCCACATTCTAGCCACGTGACGTCCGAGTGCGCGTCGTCCCGCTGGCAGCAGAGCCTTCCGACTGCTGACTTCCCCTCCTCCTCCCCTTCGGCTAGGGTGACGACGAGATCGGAGTCCTCGAATGAGCGAGAGCCTGACGAACCTCAAGCTCGTCCGTCTCGGCCGACCGGTGTCGCGCCCCGAGCTCGAGGCCCTGGGCGAGCGCATCCTGGAGGCCTTCGTCGGCGCGGTGCGCCGGATCCAGATCCTCGACCGCGAGCCTCCCGGCGTCGACGAGATCGAGGCACCGCTCCTGACCGGTGTCCTGGCACAGGACGTCGGTGGCCACGTCCTGGCGATCACCGACACCGATCTGACCGATGCCGGCGGTCCCGATTTCTTCCGCTTCATGTTCGGCTGCAAGGACAACCGGAGCGACGTCGCCGTGGTGTCGACGCGGCGGCTGAAGAGCGCCGACCCGGGCCGCTCGATCGCCCGCCTGCTCAAAGTCGGCCTGCACGAGCTGGGCCACAACTTCGGCCTGGTGCACCACTACGGCTTCGCTCCGGCCGACGGCGGCGGCTACTGCCCGATGACCAAGGGCGACTACAACCGCCACGGCGAGCGCAGCTACGTCCGGTCGATCATCGACGGCCGCGCCGCCCAGTTCTGTCGCGAGTGTCGCCGGGTGCTCTACCTGGCGCACCCGTGGTAGAGCACGTGAAGACCGACCAGGGACTGCGACCTCCCAGACTTCCTCACGGACCGCCGAGCTGAAGTGCCGACGGAGGCTTGGTGGGCCGTGAGGGAATCGAACCCCCGACCATCAGATTAAAAGTCTGCAGCTCTACCAACTGAGCTAACGGCCCCGAAAGGACGGTCCGCAGAAGGACCAGGGAGAAAAGTAGCACACGGCCTTCGGGACGAACAACACGCCGTCCCGCGGCGACGGGCCGGTACTAGAGACGGTCCGACGTCAGACGGCGCAGCGTATCGTCGCGGCGCACGACGGTCTCCTCGCGGCGCGGTCCGGTGGAGACGATCGACACCGGGGCGCGCAGCTCGTGCTCGATGAAGCGGACATAGCTCTGGGCGCGCTCGGGAAGGTCGGCGAACTCGGTGACGCCGACGGTATCGGTGCCCCAACCGGGACGGGTCTCGAGGATCGGCTCGGCACGCGCCAGGCGCGACAGATCGGCCGGGAAGCGCCGCGTCTCTTCGCCGTCGATGCGATAGGCGACGCAGACCGGAATCTCCTCCAGCGTGTCCAGGACGTCGAGCTTGGTGAGCGCGATCGAGGAGACGCCGTTGACGCGCCGCGAGTAGCCGGCCGCCACCAGATCGAGCCAGCCGCAGCGCCGCGGCCGGCCGGTGGTGGTGCCGAACTCGTTGCCGCGCTCGCGGATGAACTCGCCCTGCTCGTCGAGCAGCTCGGTCGGGAACGGCCCCTCCCCCACCCGGCTGGTGTAGGCCTTGAGGATTCCGATGACACCGTCGAGCGCCGTCGGCGGCACGCCGGTGCCGACGGTCGCCCCGCCAGCGGTCGAGCTCGAGCTGGTGACGAACGGATAGGTGCCGTGGTCGATGTCGAGCAGGGTTCCCTGAGCGCCCTCGAAGATGACGTGTTTGCCGTCGCGGATGGCTTCCCACACCAGCAGCGACGTGTCGGCGACGTGGTCCTGGAGGCGGTCGGCGAGCCCGAGGTACTCGTCGAGGATGGGAC
>JAWVZD010000568.1:0-2111 GCA_033722395.1 Thermoanaerobaculia bacterium
CGCCTGCGCTTCGAGTGGATCCTCGATCGCCGGCGGGACCTGGCCTTCTACATCGGCTCGGCGCTGGCTGGCTGGCTCTACGTGGCGGTCATCGTCTACGCCATCCGGTACCTCGAGAGCCCGCTCGACGACCCGCTCGGGACGATTTCTCTCTTCGGCCGCTCGGTGGCGCTCGACCTCGATCTCCTCGTCGTGGTCAGCTGGGCGATTCTGCTCGATGCGCCGCACGTCTGGGCGACGCTCGGGCGAACCATGTTCGACCCGGGCGAGTGGCAGCTGCGCGGACGCGAGCTCCGGCGCTCGTTCCTCTTCTTTCTGGTGGGGCCGCTCGCGATCGCCCTGCCCTATGGCCTCGGCGCTGCTCTCGGCGCGCTCGGGCGGCCGGTCTCCGCCGGCTCGCTCGCCCTGGGAGCGATCGGCTTCTTCGTCTTCTTCCGCCTGTGGGCCTACTACCACGTGGTGCGGCAGCACTGGGGTTTCTTCAGCCTCTACAAGCGCAAGGCCGGCGACTTCGACCGCCATCGCCTGGACGTCTGGTTCTTCAACGTCAGCATGTGGGCGCCGTTGGCTCTGTTCATGACCAGCTCGTTCTATCTCGACACCCCCGGCATGGCCGATCTCGGTCTGCAGCGCCCGCTCGTCGCCGGCGTCAGCGTGGCGGACGTCGCCTACCCGCTGGTCTGGGCAGCCTACCTCGGGGTGTTGCTCGTCTACGCGGGCGTACAGGCGAACGACTGGCGCCGCGGCCGCGAGTTGAACGGCTCGAAGCTCCTCTACATGCTGCCGCTCATCCCGCTCCATCTGGCGGCGTTCAGCCACCCGATCCTGGCGGTCTTCGTGGTGCCGCTGGTGACCGTGGGTCACAACATCCAGTACCACTCGATCGTCTACTCGTACGCCCGCAGCAAGTACTTCCGGGACGACGATCCGCGCTACCGCTGGGTGCGGCCGCTCTTTCGCAGCGTGGCCTCCTACGCGGCGGTGGGACTGGTCTTTACCTTCGTCTTCTACAAGGGGCCGTGGATCGGTTGGCTGACCGAGGCGACCGGCGTTGCCCTCGACGAGGTGGTCTTCGACTCCCTCGGCATGATGGCCGGCGTGCGGGATCCCGCGAGTCTCGGTCTCGGAAAGCAGCTCTTCGCCGCTATGATCCTGGGCTTCGCCATGCAGCACTACTATCTCGACGCCAAGATCTGGCGCGTCAGCCGTGACGAGGACGTGCAGCGGAACCTCGGAGTCTGATGTCGAACGCGGAGCACTTCCGGCGGTTGGAGCGCCTCTATCACTCCGCTCCCACGAATCGGTACTACGAGCCGCGGATCGAGGTCGGTGACGGAGTCGCCGAGGTCTCCCTGACCATCAAGCCCGACTTCCTCCACGCCGCCGCCGCGGTGCACGGCTCGGTCTACTTCAAGCTCCTGGACGACGCGGCGTTCTTCGCCGCCAACTCGCGGGTCGAGGGCGTCTTCGTGTTGACGGCGAGCTTCAATCTCCACTTCCTGCGGCCCGTCTCGACCGGTCGCCTGCGGGCCAGGGGCCGGCTGGTCAACGCCTCGCGCCGCCTGCTGGTCGCCGAGTCCGAGCTGTTCGACGAGGACGATCGCCTGCTGGCGCGCGGTAGCGGCACCTTCATGCCGAGCGAGCTCGATCTCGAGGAGTGGGATCGGGCGGCCGCGCCGTAGGGCGACCCAGGACCGGCCAGCGGAGCCTTTCCCGAGCGGACGCGACGAGCCGACCGACGGCTCGAGGGGCGATCGCCCGGATCGGGGAAGCCGCCGCGGCGGTCGGGGTCGGCAAAGCCGTACAATGGCCCTCCATGCCCGACGACGAGGAACAGAGCGCCGAGTCCCGACGGAGCACATCCGAGAAGCTGTCGGTCGTCTGGCGGGAGTCGCGGGATCTGCTGTGGCAGCGGCGCGGTCGGCTGGCGCTCGGATTCGTCCTCCTGCTGGTGAGCCGGCTCGCCGGCATGGTGCTGCCGGCATCGACCAAGGTGCTGATCGACGAGGTGATCGGCAAAGGGCGGGCCGAGCTCCTGCTGTGGATCGCGATCGCGGCCGGGGTGGCGACGATCGTCCAGGCGGTGACCTCGTTCCTGCTGTCGCTCATTC
>JAWVZD010000569.1:0-2102 GCA_033722395.1 Thermoanaerobaculia bacterium
CTGACGCTGCATGTTCGAGCCCATGAGAGCCCGGTTGGCGTCGTCGTGCTCCAAGAACGGGATGAGCGCCGCCGCCACCGAGACCAGCTGCTTGGGACTGACGTCCATGAAGTCGATCCGCTCGGCCTCCACCGTGCCGAACTCGCCGCGGGCGCGAGCGATGACGCGCTCCTCCACGAAGCGACCCTCCTCGTCGACCGGCGCATTGGCCTGGGCGATGATGTACTTCTCCTCCTCCCAGGCGGTCAGATACCAAGCGTGGGGCTCGGCCTCCATCAGCTTCTTCTTGGCATTGCGGAGCCTGTCGTTCTCCGCCTCGAGCTCGTCGCCGGTGATGATCTCCCCCAGCGAGTACTGGCTGCCTCCGACGCGGCTGACCCGGTAGTGATCGATCACCCGACCCTCTTCGACCTTCTTGTAGGGGCTTTCGATGAAGCCGTATTCGTTGATGCGGGCGAAGGTGGCGAGAGACGAGATCAGGCCGATGTTCGGCCCTTCGGGTGTCTCGATCGGGCAGATGCGGCCGTAGTGCGAGCTGTGTACGTCGCGTACCTCGAAGCCGGCGCGCTCGCGCGACAGGCCACCGGGACCGAGCGCCGACAGACGCCGCTTGTGGGTCACCTCGGAGAGTGGATTCGTCTGGTCCATGAACTGCGACAGCTGCGACGAGCCGAAGAACTCCTTGATCGCCGCGATCACCGGCTTGGAGTTGATCAGGTCGTGCGGCATCGCCGAGTCGATGTCCTGATGCACCGACATCTTCTCCTTGATCGCCCGCTCCATCCGAACCAGGCCGACGCGGAACTGGTTCTCCAGCAGCTCACCGACGGTGCGAACGCGCCGATTGCCCAGGTTGTCGATGTCGTCGACCTGACCGACGTCGCGATGCAGCTGCAGCAGATACTCGACGACGCGGTAGAAATCGTCCGCCGACAGCGTCTTCTGCTCGACCGGCACGTCGGTGTCGAGCTTGATGTTGAACTTGAAGCGGCCGACGCGCGAGAAGTCGTAGCGCTTGGCGTCGAAGAACATGCCGTAAAACAGCGACCGGGCACTCTCGAGCGTCGGGGGATCCCCCGGACGCATGCGCCGGTAGACCTCGATCAGGGCCTCCTTGGCGTTGGTCGTATTGTCCTTCTCCAGGGTGTTCGACAGGATCGTGCCGCACAGGTCCCAGTCCGGGAAGAAGAGCTCGATCTCGTTGATCTCGCGGCCCTTGATGCGCTCGTCGAAATCGTCCGGCACCGACTGGTTGGCCTCGAACAGCACCTCGCCGGTCTCGAGATCGACGACATCGGCGATGAAGAAGCCGCGCTCGAGGTCCTCGACCTTGACCGACTGCTCGAGCGTCTCGCCCTGCTTCATCTTGTCGATCGAGGCCTTCGACAGCGTGATGCCGGCGAACATCGGATAGCTGGTGCGGAGTCCCCGGCTGTGCTTGTCTTTCGACTTCTCCTGCTTCAGGACCTCTTCGCCGAGCTCCAGGGTCAGACCGCCCTTCGGACCGACCTTGAGCGGCACGGCGGTGTAGAACTGACGCAGGATCGCCTCGTTCGACTCGAGCCCCAGGGCGCGCAGGAAGACGGTGCCCTGGAACTTGCGCTTGCGGTCGATGCGGATCGTCAAGACCTCTTTGTGGTCGTACTCGAACTCCACCCAGGAGCCGCGGTACGGGATGATCTTGGCGAGATAGCTGCGGCCGCCGTCACCGGTGAAGAAGACGCCGGGACTGCGATGCAGCTGGCTGACGATGACGCGCTCGGTGCCGTTGATGATGAAGGTCCCGTGGTCGGTCATCAGCGGGATCTCGCCGAAGTAGACCTCCTCCTCCTTGGCGTCGCGCATCATGCGCGCCCCGGTCTCCGGATCCTTGTCGTAGACGAACAAGCGGAAGACCACCTTCAGCGGCACGGCATACGTCATGCCGCGCTCCTGGCACTCGGAGATCGAGTACTTGAGCTGCAGATCGACCGGGTTGCCGCAGATGTCGCACTTGGTGACCCGGTTCTTGTTGACCGCGCCGCACTCACCGCAGGTCACCGTCTCCTCGTGCGGATGCTCGGTCATGATCTTGGCGCCGCAGTTCGAGCAGGTCATGCGGA
>JAWVZD010000570.1:0-2101 GCA_033722395.1 Thermoanaerobaculia bacterium
ATCCGGCGCCCCAGCTCGCCGACCACCCGAGCCTCTCCGAGCTGCTCGCAGCGGGCTGTGACCTGGTCTGCGGCAGTGGAGACAAGATGGTCGGAGGCCCGCAGGCCGGGCTGCTGCTGGGCTCGGCCGAGCTCGTCGAGCGGTGCCGTGTCAACCCGCTCTACCGGGCGGTGCGACCGGATCGCGCCTGCTTCGGCGCCCTGGAGGCGGTGCTGCGCAAGCACCTGATCGGTGATCGTCTACCGATCGACCGCTTGTGGGACGGGCCGGAGGTGCTTCGAGAGCGCCTCGAGCGAGTGGCCGAGCGTTGTGGTGGCGAGATCGTCTCCGCCGACGCCTACGTCGGCGGCGGAGCGGCTCCGGAGCGGCCGATCCCGGGGCGGGTGCTGGCGCTCCCGGGCGATCGGCGGCTCCTCGACCAGCTCCGCCAGGGGGAGCCGGCGGTAGTCGGATACGTGCGTCAGGGTCGCGTCCTTCTCGACCTGCGGACGGTCGATCCGGTCGACGACGAACGGCTCGTCGGAGCCGTCGAGGCGGCCTGCGAGCGCCTCGCCGGTTCGAACGACGAGGCGTGCGACGAGGGGCGCGGGGAGGCACCGGAGTGAGTCGCGGCCGCCTGCTGCTGGTCGAGGATCGGGAGAGCTTGCGGCGCATGCTACGCGAGGCCCTGGTGCGGTGCGAGTTCGAGGTCGTCGAGGCGTCTGACGGACGGGCCGCTGTCGAGGCCCTGGAGGAGGGTGAGTTCGACCTCGTCCTGACAGACTTGAAGCTGCCGGGAGCGTCGGGTCTCGAGGTGCTGGCGGCGGCGCGCCGCCGTCGCGTACCGATCCCGGTCGTGGTGATGACGGCGTACGGCACGGTCCAAACGGCGGTCGAGGCGATGAAGTCCGGCGCCATGGACTTCCTCGAGAAGCCGGTCGAGGTCGAGGAGCTCTATCGAGTCGTCGACAGTGTCGTCGGCGACTCCGGCGGCGAGCTCCTGTTCGAGCTGCCGGACGGCGCGGCGATCGTCGGTGGCCACCCGAGACTCCGCGCCGCCTTTCGCCTGGTACAGAAGGTCGCGCCGACCGAGAGCACGGTGCTCATCACCGGCGAGAGCGGCACCGGCAAGGAGCTCTTCGCGCGGGCGCTCCACGCTCTGTCGCCACGCCGAGACGGACCGTTCGTGGCGGTCAATTGCGCCGCCATTCCCGAGTCGTTACTCGAGAACGAGCTCTTCGGCCACGAGCGCGGCGCCTACACCGGTGCGAGCAGTCGCGAGGAGGGTCGCTTCGAGCAGGCGCGCGGCGGCACCCTGTTGCTGGACGAGATCGGCGAGCTCGGCATGCCCGTACAGAGCAAGGTCCTGCGGGTCCTCGAGGAGCGCACCTTCGAGCGCATCGGAGGAGGACGCACCGTACGTGCCGATGTTCGTCTGGTCGCGACGACGAACCGCGACCTCGACGAGATGGTCGATCGGGGCTCCTTCCGCTCGGATCTGTTCTACCGACTGAACGTCTTCCCGATCCAACTGCCGCCGCTGCGCGCCCGGGGGAGCGATCTCCCGGCGCTGGCGCGGGCGCTGGCGGCGCGGGCCGCCGAGCGCACGTCGAGCGGCGGCGCTCCGCGGTTCGACGATCGGGCGATCGAGCTGCTGGCCGAGCAGAACTGGCCGGGTAACGTCCGCCAGCTGGCGAACGTCATGGAGCGTGCCGTGATCTTGGCGGAGGGTCCGGAGATCCGCCGTCGGGATCTCGAAGCGTTGCTCGATCCTCTCGACGAGGAGAGCTCCGAAGGAGACGCTGCGGGGGCGATCCGTCGTGCGCTGGAGCGCTCCGACGGTGACAAGCGACAGGCGGCCGAGGCGTTGGGTATCAGCTATCGAACGCTGCAGCGACGGATCAAGGAGCTCGATCTCGAAGGGTATCCGCACTACCGCTGAGCGGTCGAGGCGGCGAAAACGAAAAGAAGGGGGACAGGTACGAAAGAGGTGCGGTTCACAGCCCCCTTCGTACCTGTCCCCCTTTTGGACCGAGAGGGGGGCAGGCGCCCCTCTCAGCCCGATTCGTCGAACTGCTCGAGCTGATCCACTCCCGCCTCCGCATCCAGATCCTGGTCGAGA
>JAWVZD010000571.1:0-2098 GCA_033722395.1 Thermoanaerobaculia bacterium
AACTGGCTCTACATCGTCGACGTGGAGACCGGGCAGACGCTCTACAAGGAGCAGCTCCTGGACCCCGTCGACAATTCGAGTGGCGGCGCCGCCGTGGCCGAGCCGGCCGCGGTCGACACCGACGGCGACGGCTATCTCGACCGGATCTACGTCGGCACGCTCGAAGGCTTCCTCTATCGGGTCGACTTGCGCAACGCCATCGGCGAGCCGCCGATACTCAAGCCGACCTTCGACTTCGTCGAGTTCAGCCCGGGGATCTTTTTCGGCATCGGCGTCGAGCACATCACCGATCCGGACTTCCGACCCCGCCTGGTCTTCAAGGCGCAGCCCGATCCGGCCACTGCCGGTCCCCCGTCGCGCGCCATCTACTTCCGCCCCTCGGTCATCTTCTCGGCCGGACTGGGCGAGTACGTCATCGCCTTCGGCGTCGGCGACCGGGAGAACCTGTGGTCGTCGGACGGAGCGCGCGGCGTCTTCTACCTCTTCCGCGACGACATCGGGGTCGGTGATCCGACCTTCTACACCGAGGCGGACCTGGTCCAGATCGACAGCGCGCTCGACGGCGATCGGGCCGACGACCTGCTCACCGATCCGACCCTGGCGACCAAGGGCTGGTTTCTGCAGCTGCGCGAGGACGAGCGCCTGATCACCAACCCGTTCGCGGTCTCGGGTGTCGTCGTCTTCACCGTCTTCGAGCCGGATGTCGCCGTCGACCTGGAGAGCCTCACCTGCTCGCGTACCGGCCGCAGCCGCGTCTTCGGCGTCACCGCCACCAACGCCAACGGCCTGCTCTTCTCCGGCGGCCAGCGCACCCGCTGGTTCGACATCGCCGACTTCGTGACCGAGCCGTACATCGAGCAGTCGGCGACCAAGAATCCCGACAGCGGCAACGAGGGCGGCAACGCCGACGAGCTGACCGCCGACCACCTGGCGATCATGGACGAGCTCAAGAAGCTCTTCCCGCAGAACTGCAAGTTCGCCAACTACCGTCTCGACATCAAGACGCTCTCGTCCGACACCGGCATCCACCTGATCGCGCCGATCCCGATCTGCATCGTCGAGAAGAATTGGAAGGAGTTCTAGGATGACGCGACTGATCCCGCGCGGGCCGACCCTGGCCCTCCTGCTGACGGCGCTCGCCGCCGCACCGGCCGGTGCCGACTGGCTGGTCATGGTCGACGGAACCCGGGTCGAGACCGACGGTCCGTGGAACCAACGCGGCAAGGTCGTCGTGTTCACCGACACGAGCGGCCAACTGGTGTCGCTACGACTCGCCGACGTCGATCTCGAGGCGAGTCGGGAGGCCACCGCAGCGGCCGAGGTGGCCGCGCGCCAGCCGCCGGTCCCGGCACAGCCCGTATCTCCGCCGCGCCAGTCGGTCATGCGACTGACCGACGAGGACGTCGGGCACGTCGACGACTACGACCCGACCGCCGAACCGGAGGGCGAGCCGGGCGCCACGGCGGAAGGATCGGATGCAGCCGAGGGTGAGGACTCCCCGGCCTCCGCCTCCGCGGTCCAGGTCGCCGCGTGGGAGCGCGACGAAACCCCGGGCGGAGACGGGATCCTGATTCGTGCGACTCTCGAGAACCCGAGTCGCGACGCCGCGGTCGGCCTGTCCGTCGACGTGACGCTCTACGACGACGAGGGTGAGATCCTCGCCACCGCGCCGGGCCGCCTGGCCGCGGCCGGCCTGATGCCCGGACAGCGCACCGAGCTGGTGGCGACCTTCCCCGGACTGTTCGACTTCACGGCTGTCGATTTCGACATCGATCACCGCGCCCTGCGGGCCAGGCCCGCCGACCAGGCGCCGAGCACCGAGAGCGCCGACGATCTCGACCAGGATCTGGACGCGGAGGCCGCGGTGGATCAGCTCGAGCAGTTCGACGAATCGGGCTGAGAGGGGCGCCTGCCCCCCTCTCGGCCCAAAAGGGGGACAGGTACGAAGGGGGCTGTGAACCGCACCTCTTTCGTACCTGTCCCCCTTCTTTTCGTTTTCGCCGCCTCTCGACCTCTCAGCGGTAGTGCGGATACCCTTCGAGATCGAGCTCCTTGATCCGTCGCTGCAGCGTTCGATAGCTGATACCCAACGCCTCGG
>JAWVZD010000572.1:0-2096 GCA_033722395.1 Thermoanaerobaculia bacterium
GAGGCGTTCCGCCTTCCTGCTGGCGGCCACCCTCGCCGTCGCGGTGATCGGCGGATCGCTCGTCCTCCACCTGTCGCGCTCGGATCTCGCCAGGCCGGAAGCGGCGGTCTTCCGGGTGACCGAGCGACCGTCCACGACGGACGATACGCGCTGGCCTCGGGAGTTGCGCCTTCCGGACGCCGTCGCGTCCAGCGAGGACGAGGTCGCCACGGCTTCTCCGGCGGGGGAGCGGGAGGTCGTCCGCTCGCCCGTGCCGTCGACGGAGGCAGAGGCGCCGAGGACCGATCCGCCGGCGGCCCGGAAGAAGATCGTCGAGGAGCGCGCCCTCCTCGAGCTGCAGGCGGCGCCGCCGGCGCGACTTCGAGACGCTGGCGCGATGGACTACCGGAGCCAGGCCGTGCCGCCCTCCACCGGCGGCACTGCGGAGCCGAACGACCAGCCGTACGGCGACATGTTCTTCGAGTCGTACGGGGTCAACCCGTTCGTCGACACCGAGGACGACAACCTCTCTACCTTCGGGCTCGACGTCGACACCGGCTCCTACGCGGTGGCGCGGAGGTACGTCCAAGGCGGTCATCTGCCGCCGGCCGCCGCCGTCCGCCTCGAGGAGTTCGTCAACTACTTCGACTACGGCGACGCGCCGCCGAGCCGTGGCGACTTCGCGGTGCATCTCGAGGGCGCCCCGGCGCCGTTCGCCGAGGGGCCGCGCTACCAGCTCCTGCGGGTCGGCATCCGGGCGCGCGACGTCGTCGCCGAGGAGCGTCCGCCGGCGACGCTGATCTTCGTGGTCGACGTCTCCGGCTCGATGGCGCGCGAGAACCGGCTCGGCCTGGTCCAGCAGAGCCTCGGCCTGCTGCTCGGCGAGCTCGGCGCCGACGACCGGGTCGGCCTGGTGATCTACGGCTCGACCGGCCGGATTCTGCTCGAGCCGACCGGCGACCACGAGGCGATCCGCTCGGCGATCGAGCGCCTCGCCCCGGGCGGTTCGACCAATGCCGAGGAGGGGCTGGTGCTGGCTTACGGCCTGGCCGAGCGCTTCTTCCGCGATGGAGCGATCAACCGCATCGTGCTGTGTTCGGACGGTGTGGCCAACGTCGGCCGCACCGGCCCCGACTCGATTCTCGAACGGATCGGCACGGCGGCGGAGAACGGCATCGAGCTCACTACGGTCGGTTTCGGCATGGGCAACTACAACGACGTCCTGATGGAGCAGCTCGCCGACCGGGGCGACGGCAGCTACGCCTACGTCGACAGCCTGCCCGAGGCGCGCCGCGTCTTCGTCGAGAACCTGACCGGCATGCTCCAGACGGTGGCGCGCGAGGCCAAGGTGCAGGTCGAGTTCGACAAGGACGCCGTCGAGCGCTACCGCCTGCTGGGCTACGAGAACCGCGACATCGCTGACGAGGACTTTCGCGACGATTCGGTCGACGCGGGCGAGATCGGCGCCGGGCATACGGTGACGGCCCTCTACGAGATCAAGCTCGCCGAGGAGGTGCCGCCCAAGGCGACGCTGGCCACCGTGCGCCTCCGCCACCACTCGGTCGAGCGCGGCGAGGTGGTGGAGACCGCCGAGACGATCCGCCGGCGCGACCTCGCCGCCTCCTGGGACGTGGCTGACCCCGGCCTCCGCCTCGCCGCCGTGGTGGCCGAGTTCGCCGAGATCCTACGCCGCTCGTACTGGGCCAAGGACGGCGACCTCGACGCTCTCTTCGCCGAGGCCCAGCGCCTATCCGCAGCCTTCCCGGGCGACCTCGAAGTCGCCGAGCTGGTGACGCTGATCGGGCGGGCGGCGCGGCTCGACGGCCAGCGCAGGGGTAACTAGGAGCTTTGGCGCTAATGCTCGACCGGCGCGCCCGTCGGCGCCGGCATCTCCCAGACGAAAACCGGCATCTCGCGCGCGGTCGGCTCGGGATGAACCTCCTGCCAGAGCACGATCGCGCCCGGAGCCGCGATCCGGGCAGTGCCGGCGTCGAGTCGCTCGTAGACGATGGGGTCGCCGGAGAATGTATCGATGGGCAGGGCGCTTTCGGGGAGCGTCTCCGGATACGGTGTGCCGGCGAGGCGGTTGCGCCACAGCTCGAAGGCGACGCGGCCGA
>JAWVZD010000573.1:0-2092 GCA_033722395.1 Thermoanaerobaculia bacterium
CATCTGCGTATACCGACGCAGGACTCGTAAGGCACGGCGCACCTCGTCGTCCGAAGGCTCCCCGGCGGTCTCGAACAGCAGGGCCTCGGACCACGCTCCGGGCGACTCCCCAACGACGGCCCGCACCGCCCAGGCGTAGCTCGCGCCGGAGGCGGGACAGTGCGCCGCGGAGGGTGTCCACGCCCTGGCGTCGCCGGGCACGTGGATCTCGAAGACCGGCTCGAGGTCGCCCCGATCGGCGACGCGGTAGAGCACCAACTCGTAGGCCGTAGCCCCGGCAACGCCGCTCCAGGAGAAGGTCGGACAGGAGTCCGCCAGCCGGCTGGGCGTCAACGGCGTGCCCGGTGAGACCGCCTCCGGCCGGTCGGGAGCTCCCGTCGCCGGAGCGGCGACGAGCACGAGGCAGGTGGCGAACAACCCGGTCCAGAGTAGGTGGGACGTGAGTCGGCGCATGCTTCCCCTCCGTTCGTTATCGGCCGCGCCGCTTCACACTCTCGTGACCCGGCCGACCACAGCCCGCGAAATGAGTTTCTCTCAGTCTACCAGAGCATTTTCGCACCCTTCTCGGCTGCCGAGTCCACCGTGCGAGGTGCCTTTACTGTCGGCTTGCTCGAGTCGTGCGGTCGCCGTGAAGAAGCCGGGGAGGCTGTAGAATGAAGCCGTAAGTGACGAGAGGAGGAGCGATGCACAGGAAGCGCAAGCTGCACGACGGAATCGTCGGTCTGATCATCTCCGTCGGAATCGCGCTGGGGGTCTGGGTCGATCCGCTCTGGCTGTGGGTCCCGGGGATCGTCGGCCTGCTGTTGATCCAGAGCGCCGTGACGGGCTTCTGCCCGGTCTACTACACGCTCGACAAGCTCGGGATCCCCGAGCACGCGCCCGACGTGCGCACCGCCGGCTGAGCGGTTTCGCCTCTACCAGGCGATGCCGTAGTCGTCGCCGAAGTTGCTGGCGGCGCCCCAGAAGGTGCCGTTGTCGCGATCGATCCAGATGGCGGTGATCGGCCCCGAAGTGCGAGGTCGCCGCTCGATGTCGTAGCCCATCGCCTCGAGCTCGTCGACGACCCAGGGCGGCACGTCGTCGCGCAGCAGCAGCCGGCCGGGCTCGGAGACGTGATCCCGGAACGAGCCGCGCATCTGGTAGCTGTTGATGTTGGCCGCCTCGGCGGCCTCCTGCGGGTTCATGCCGAACTCGACGATGTCGAGGAAGAACTGCAGCAGGTTCTGGTCCTGGCTGTCGCCCCCCTGCACCGAGAAGACCAGGAACAGCTCGCCGTCGCGCAGCGCGATCGACGGCGTCAGGGTGGCGCGCGGTCGCTTGCCCGGTGCGATGACGTTGTACGGGTTGTCGGCCGGATCGAGCACGAAGCTCTGGGCACGCTGCGACAGGCCGATGCCGGTCTCGCCGGCGACGACCGCCGGCACCCAGCCGCCAGAGGGAGTCACCGAGATCGCCCACCCGTCGGCGTCGGCGGCCTGGATCGAGGTCGTTCCGGCGAGGAAGTTGGCCTCCCGAGCGGTCGGCTCGAGGCGGCGTCCGATCTCACCGGCCTCTGCCGTCTCCTCGACCGTATGCCAGGCTTCGAGCAGGTCCGGGAAGGGGTTCTGCTCGCCCTGGAACGGATACGGATCGCCCGGGCGGACGTCCGGATCGTTCGCCTTCCAGTCGATCCCGGCCAGGCGGTGACGGGCGTACTCCTCCGAGAGCAGGCCCCGTAGCGGCTCGTCGGGCGGGAAGTAGGGATCGCCGTAGTAGAAGTCGCGGTCGGCGTAGGCGTGGTTCATCACCTGGTAGAGGGTGTGGATGTAGCGCGCGCTGTTCAGACCCATGGCGGCGAGATCGAGCTCTTCGAGCATCTGGAGCATCTGCAGTAGCACCGGTCCCTGCGTCCACGAGGTGAGCTTGTAGACGCGGTAGTCGCGGTAGTCGGTCGACAGGGGCTCCTCGATCTTCACCTGCCAGAGATCGAGGTCTTCGAGCGTGATCAGCCCACCCAGCTCTCGTGTGCCCCGCACCAGCTCCTCGGCGATGTCGCCGCGGTAGAAACGGTCGTAGGCGGCGTAGATCGCCGCCTCTCGGTCGAGACCGTTCG
>JAWVZD010000574.1:0-2090 GCA_033722395.1 Thermoanaerobaculia bacterium
AGGGAGAGATTGCTCACCGCCTCGGGCGAGAGAGGGTTGAGCTCGACCGAGCGCTCGGCGCCCTCCAGGGCCTGCCTCGCGTTGCCGTGGAGGTGGTTGAGGTAACTCAGCCGGTTGTGCGCGTCCCAGTAGCTCGGCTGGAGCTCCACCGCGGTCTCGAGCTCGCGCATCGCGGCGGGGCCGTTCCTGACCGCGCCGAAGCAGGTCGCCAGCGCACAGTGGGCCTCGGCCGATTCGGGGTCGAGTTCGACCGCCCGGCGGGCTGCCTTCTCGGCCCGCTCGAGCCGGTCGTCGGCCTCCAGGTAGCGGTACCAGACCGCGATCGCCAGGGCTTCGCCGAGTCCCGCCCAGGCGGGTGCGTAGTCCGGGTCGCGCTCGACAGCGCTCTCGAAATGCTCGATCGCCCGGCGGCAGCCGCTCTCGGTGCGACGTTCGTGCTGGACCCGTCCGAGCGTGGTGAGCCGATAGGCCTCCATGTCCTGCGTGCGCGGCTTCGCGCGCGGTAGCTCGAGGGTCGGAGCGAGCTCCGATTGGAGCGAGTCGACGATCCTCTCGGTGACCTCGCTCTGCAGATCGAAGAGCGTCTCGGTGGAGAGCTCGCGATCGTAGCGCTCGGCCCAGCGCTGGGCGTCCTCGGCGGCGTCGATCAACTGCGCCGTCAGCCGTACCCGGTTGCCGGCGCTCTGCACCGTGCCCTCGACGATGGTGCCGACCCGCAGCTCGCGACCGATCGAGGTCGCCGGCTTGGCCGACGCCTCGTAGGCCATCACCGAGGTGCGGCTGATCACGGTGAGACCGGGGATTCGAGAGAGCTCGGTCAGGACGTCGTTGTGCAGGCCGGTGGCGAGGACGCCGGCCTCCTCGGTGCCGCTGAGGTTGGTGAACGGCAGGACGGCGACGGCGCGGGAATCGAGCTCGCGTCCGCCGGGCTCGACGCTCTCCTCCGCTGCTTGCGCCGCTTGGTCGCTTCCGTCCGGCTCGTCCGGCTCGTCCGCGGCGGTGGCCACGGCGCGCAGCTCTCGCGCCAGCTCCGAGACCGAGTCGAAGCGGTCGCGGGGGTCCTTTGCCAGGCAGCGCTCGATGAGCCGTCGAAGACTCTTCGGCACCTCGGGTCGCAGCTCGGCGAGATCGCGCGGCTCCTGGCGCAGGATCGAGGAGATGAGATCGATCGAGCTCTCCCCGGTGAACGGCCGCTCCGCGGCGAGCATCTCGTAGAGCACGACACCGAGCGAGAAGATGTCGGAGCGGGCGTCGAGCGGCTGCGAGCGGATCTGCTCGGGGCTCATGTAGGGGCCGGTGCCGACGATCTGGTTCTCTGCGGTGAGCTCGTGCCGGGTCCTCGTCGGAGCCTCCTCGTCGGGCTCGTCCAGCTCGGCGCCCGACAGCGCCCATTTGGCGAGGCCGAAGTCGAGGATCTTGATGCCGCCATCTGGCGTGACCATGATGTTGGCGGGCTTCAGGTCGCGGTGGACGATGCCGCGGCGGTGGGCCGCCCCGACGGTCTCGGCGATCGATGCCGCGAGCTCGAAGAACCGTTCGAGCGACAGGCCGTCCGACGGGATCTCCTCTTCGAGCGTCTCCCCCTCGACGAGCTCCATCACCAGGAAGGTGAGCGGCCCCTCGCCGTCGTCCCGATCGATCGCCTCGAGAGAGTAGATGCGGACGATTCCCGGGTGGTCGAGCGCCGCCAGGGCCTTGGCCTCGCGCTCGAAGCGAGCCAGGCGCTCCGGATCGGCGACGAAGGCCTCGGGTAGCAGCTTGATCGCGACCAGGCGGTCGAGCCGGGTGTCCACGGCGCGATAGACGGCGCCCATGCCGCCCTCGCCGAGGAGGCCGGTGATCCGGAAGTGGGAAAGAGTCCGACCGATCACGGCGTGTGCAGTCTACCGTCCGGCAGCAGCGGCGGCTGCGCGAGGCGAAGGCTGTTCCTGCGACGCTTCGGCTGTGCCGCCTCGCCCTGCTCGGCCGTTCAGACCTTCGTCGTCTTGGCCCAGGCCGTGCCGACGACACCCCCGCGACAGGCCTCGGTAGCGACGAACTCGGCGGAGGGCTGCGACTGGACCTCGAGCGCGTCGGCGAGGGGCACACCG
>JAWVZD010000575.1:0-2088 GCA_033722395.1 Thermoanaerobaculia bacterium
CACCATCGTCGGTGCGATCTCGATCGGCGTGGCGCTCGGCCTGTGGCAGGTCGTCGATCGCCTCCTCGCCTGGCACTGGGGCTACCACTGGCCTCTCGTCATCGTCGGCCTGGCGCTCTACGTCCTGGGCATCGTCGGAGAGCGTAGGATCCGGCGCCATCTCGACATGCGCGTCCTCACCGGCGTCCCCGAGCTGGACGCGGACGACCCTGGCGAGCTGCTCACCCAAGGACCGTTCGCGCGCAGTCGTAACCCGCGCTACCTCAATCTACTGGTCGCCACCCTCGGTGTCGCTCTGATCCTGAACTACCCGATTCTCTACCTCGAGCTGCTGGCCGCGATCCCGACGACCTACCTCCTGGTCCGGCTCGAGGAGCGTGAGCTGGCCGACCGCTTCGGTGCCGAGTACGAAGCCTACTGCCGCGAGGTGCCGCGCTTCCTGCCTCGAAGCGGCTGGTTGTTCTGACAAGCCGGCGGCTCTCGATCGTCGCCGCGCGTCGTCGCCCTCGCCGAGTACGGAACCATCCGTTCCGCCGGTCGTTCTGAGAGTGAATGGGTAACGATCTCGATGCGATCTCGCCCGAACCACGAACGGTCCCGAAGGAGGAGCTCAGAGATGACCTATCGAACGATCGTCCGCTTCCTGGTGCCCTGTGCGCTGCTGGCGGTGCTCGCCCTGCCCGCCCGAGGGATGCACGAAGAGGAAGGCGACCCGACCGACCAGCTGCTCGGCGCGGCGCCGAGCGGTGAGACCGACGACGAGACCGAGGAGTCCGACGGCGAGCGGCGCGTCGAGCGCCACCGTATCGTCTTCGTCGGCGAGGACGGCACGGTGGAAGAGATCGAGGGCGAGGACGAGGCGTTCGGCTGGCTCGCAGTCGGCTCGCCCCAGCGGCGGATGAGCGTCCGTCTGCCAAGCCTCTCCCTGCGCGAAGGCGGTTTTCTCGGCGTCGCCACGACGTCGCTAACGACCGAGTTGCGGCATCACTTCGGAGCGCCCGAGGGAGCGGGGGTGATGATCTCCCAGGTCGTAGACGACAGCCCGGCCTTCGCCGCCGGCCTACGCGTCGGCGACATCTTGACCGCCGTCGACGGCGAGCCGATCCACCGCGAGATCGACCTCCTGCAGCAGATCCGGCGCCGCGACGAGGGCGACTCGGTCAGCCTCGACCTGGTACGCGACGGTCGCGCCGAGCAGGTGGTCGCCGTGCTGGATCGCACCACCACTCCCGGACCACGGCCGCTCTCCTGGAGCTACAGCTTCGGCTGCGAGGACGAAGCGGACTGCGGCGAGCTCGATTTCGATCCGATCGATCTCGGCCTCTGTGGAGACGGCTCGAGATGCGAGGTTCGCGTCGAGTGCGAGGGCGGAGCGTGCCGGTGCGAGGTGGACGGCGAGTCGGTGCAGTGTCGAGATCTTCAGCTGCCGCATTCGGACGACGACTGAGCGAGCACCCGGGCAGGACGCACGGCGCTTCCGCAGGTCGGCCGGTCACCAGATGACGGCAGGCCGGACGGTCACCGTACGCCGACTTCGCCGCTCCGCGCTGCAGGATCGGGAGAGAACCGACTCACAACCACTTGCGGACGGCGGCTCGGTAGTCGCGGTAGGTGTCGCCGAAGCGCTGCTCGAGGTAGGACTCCTCCGGACGAACCGCCAGCCGATCGACGAGAACCAGCACCGGTAGGGTGAGAAGCACGATCCACAGGTTGTCGACCGCCAGCCCCGCGGCCACCTGAAACAACGCCAGGGCGAGGTACATCGGATTGCGGCTGAAGCGGTAGATCCCCTCCTGGATCAATACCGGGGTCGGCCGCCACGGCTTGGGGTCCTGCCCGGTCGATCGGAACCGTGCCACGGCCGACAGCATGAAGACGAGCGCCAGGAAGAAGAGGAGGGACGCCGCGCCCCAGCGCAGCACCGGATCGGTGAGCCCGAGGGCCAGATCGAGTACCCACCGATCGAGCGCCCAGCCAGCGACGATGCCGGCGAGGTAGACGAGGGGCGGCGGAACGCGGACCGCAGCGGCATCCTGCTCGGCATCCGACATGCGACGATTCTACGCCACCCGGCTCTTCGCTCTCCGG
>JAWVZD010000576.1:0-2084 GCA_033722395.1 Thermoanaerobaculia bacterium
ACTCGACGAACTCGAGCTTGGCGAGCTCGGCCCCGTCACCCTGCCTCGGCCCCAGCTTGGTGATGCGCAGGTAGCCACCGGGACGGTCCTGGTAGCGCGGCGCGATCTCGTCGAAGAGCTTGGTGACCAGCTCCCGGTCCGAGATCCACCGGCGGACCCGACGGCGCGAGTGGACGGTGTCCTTGCGCCCCTGGGTGATCAGCTTCTCGGCCAGCGGCCGCAGCTCCTTGGCCTTGGCCACCGTCGTGACGATGCCTTCGTTGGCCACCAGCGACGCCAGCTGGTTGCGGAACATAGCGGTGCGATGGGCGCTGGTGCGCCCGAGCTTCCTGCCCCGTACGTTGTGTCGCATCTGCTCTACCTCCGCCGCAGCGCGCTCAGATGACCGGCGCGCCGGTCACCGCAGCCGGGATGTCCATGCCGAGGTGCAGGCCGTACTTTTCCAGCTCGTCCTCGACCTCCTGCAACGACTTACGACAGAAGTTCTTGGTCTCGAGCATCTCCTTCTCGGTCCGCGTCACCAGATCCTGCAGCGTGTGGATGTTGGCGTTCTTGAGGCAGTTGGCCGACCGGACCGACAGGTCGAGCTCGTCGATAGGCTTCGACAGCACCGCCTGCAGGCCGCTCAACTCCTCCGAGATCTCGAGCACCGGCTCCTCGCCGAGACTGACCTCTTTCTCGATGAAGATGGTCAGATGCTCACGCAGCAGGGTGGCCGCCAACGACACCGCCTCCTGCGGCGACGTCGTGCCGTTCGTCCACACCTCGATGACCAGCCGCTCGTAGTCGGTGGCCCGCCCGAGGCGAGCCGCCTCGACCTTGTAGTTGACGCGCCGCACCGGGCTGTGAACCGAGTCGATCGGCACCCAACCGATACCCATCGTTTCGTCGAAGTTCTTCTCCGAACTGACGTAGCCTCGGCCCTTCGCGACCAGCGCCTGGAGCTTGAGCTGGCCACCCTCGCTCACGGTGGCGATCGGGCTGTCCGGATCGACGATCTCGACCTGGGGATCACCGCTCAACTGCCCGGCCGTAACCTCACCCGCGTCGCTCACGTCGAGCGTCAGGATCTTGGGTTCGTCCGAGTGCAGCACGATCGGGATCTGCTTGAGATTCAGGATGATGTGAGTTACGTCCTCGACCACGCCGGCGAGCGAGGAGAATTCGTGCAGTGCCCCCTCGATCTGCACCGCGGTCACGGCGGCGCCCTCGATCGACGACAGCAGGCAGCGCCGCATGGCGTTGCCGACCGTCGTCGCGAAGCCGCGCTCGAACGGCTGTGCGATGAACTTTCCGTATGTCGGAGTCAGAGACTCCTCATCGACCTCGATGGTCTTGGGTCGCTGAAAACCCTTCCAAAGCATTGACCTCTCCTCGCTACTGAATCGACGTTGTTCGCTCGCCCGGCTCGATTCCGGCCGGACTCAGACTCGCCGCCGCTTGCGCGGCCGGCATCCGTTGTGGGGGATCGGCGTGACGTCCTGGATCGACTTGACGTTCAGACCGGCCGCGGCGAGCGCCCGGACGGCGGACTCTCGACCGCCTCCCGGACCCTTCACCTTGACGTCGACCGTCTGCATGCCGAGTGTGTCCTTGACCTGCGTCGCGACGTTCCTCGCCGCCACCTGGGCGGCGAACGGCGTGCCCTTGCGCGAGCCTTTGAAGCCGATTCGACCGGCAGACGACCAGGCCAGGACGTTGCCCTCCGAATCGGCGATGGTGATGACCGTATTGTTGAAAGTCGCCTGGATGTTGGCGATGCCGTGCGAGACGACACGCTTCTCCTTCTTCTTGCCAGGCTTCTTGCCCTTCTTTGCCTTTGCCATGCCTGCTCTCCTCGGTACCTCGGGTTACTTCGTGACCTTCTTCTTGCCGGCGATCGCAGCCCGACGCGGCCCCTTGCGGGTGCGAGCGTTGGTGCTGGTGCGCTGTCCCCGGACCGGAAGGCCGCGGCGATGTCGCACGCCCCGATAGCTACCGATCTCCATCAGGCGCTTGATGTTCTGTGCTACCTCCTTGCGCAGATCGCCCTCGACGCGGTACTCCTCGTCGATGACCTTGCGGATCGAGACCGCGTCCTCCTC
>JAWVZD010000577.1:0-2077 GCA_033722395.1 Thermoanaerobaculia bacterium
CATTCGCGGGCGCCGCCCGGGTAGAGCTTGGCGTCCTTGAAGCGGCGGCCGCTCGCGAGCCGCACCGAGCCCCAGGCGAGATCGGTGATCGCCGGTGACTCCGCCGTATCTTCGGAACGCTGTGACGGTTCGGTGTCCATGGCGGGAACCTTACTCGACATAGCCCAGGGCCCGTAGTTGCTCGAGGAGCTCGTCGTCGATCTCGACCGGGTCGGTGCGCCGCTCCCCTCGAGTCGCTTCGCGCCGACGGCGTAGCTGCTCGAGCAGGCGAGCGGTGATCTCCGGATGCTTCGTAGCGACATCGAGCGTCTCGGCGGGGTCGCTCTCCCGATCGTAGAGGCGCACCGCACCAGCTGCATCGAGGATCAGAGTCCACCGACGGGTGCGTACCGAGCGCAACTGGTCGAACTCGCTCCAGGCGAGCCGTTCGCCCCTCGCGGAGTCCCCCCTGCCTTCTCCAGCGGCGAGCAGGGGAACGAAGCTCGCGCCGTCGAGCGCCTCCGACTCGAGGCCGTCGAGATCGAGAAGCTCCGCCAGGGTCGGAAGCAGATCGACCAGCTCGACGGGGGTGGTGACTCGCCGGCCAGGAGAAACTCCCGGACCGGCGAGGATCAGAGGCACCCGGGTGAGCTCTTGATGGAGATTGCCGGTGCGGTGCTCTACGAAGCCGTGGTCGCCGAACTCCTCGCCGTGGTCGGAGGTGAAGACGACCAGAGTGCCGTCCGCGAGGTCGAGGCGGTCGAGGACCTCGAAGAGGGCCCCGAGCCGGTCGTCGACGTAGCGGATCTCGCCGTCGTAGAGATCGGAGAAGGCGGCGAGACGCTCCGCGGTCAGCTCTTCGGGGGGGAGTGTGGCCGGCTTGGCGTCGAGAAACTCGCCGAGAGCCTCGGTCGAGTCGTCAGCGTAGAGGCGCCAGTACTCCTCCGGAACGGTGGTGTACGGAGCGTGCACGTCGTAGGTGTGCAGAAAGAGGAAGAACGGGTGGTGGCGATGACTCTCGAGCCATCGGACGACAGGCCCGAGATCGGCCAGGTCGTCGAGGCGCTGATAGCGGTCGTAGCCGTCGGCGAAACCGTATCTCGGATCGACGAAGCCCCCGGCGTGGAAGCCCGCGGTGAGAAAGCCGTTGCGTGCCAGCAGCCGGGGCAGGTGGGTCTCGGCCGGTGCCAGACGGCGCTTGGTCTCGGTGACGCCGTGGTGCGACGGATACAGACCGGAGACGATTGAAGCCATCGAGGGCAGGGTCCAGTTGGTCTGACTGAAGGCGTTCTCGAACAGCGCGCCGCGCGCGGCCAGCGTGTCGATGTTCGGGGTCGAGGGCCGCGCTGCGCCGTAGGCGCCGAGGCGATCGGCGCGGAGCGAGTCGACGACGACGAGGAGAACCGAGAGGGGTTGCGGATCCCGCTCGACCTCCGAAGCGAGGAACGGCGTCGCCCAGTGGACGGCAGCGCTCGGCCGGGTCCGCTTGTTGCGGGCCTCTCGATCCCGGGACCGGGTGTAGTCGGCCGCGAAGACGAGCTCGACGTCACGCTCCGCCCATGCCGCGAGATCGAGCCGACCGTCGAACCAGCGATGCTCGCTCTTCGGACGAGCGGCGAGCGAAGCCTCGTAGAGGAGGTGCTCGCTGTCACCGTCGATCAGAGTGACACTTACCGAGATCTCCGTCGGCGGTCGCGCTTCGACCGAGTGCTGCCAATGGAGAACGGGGGCCTCGGGCAGAGTGAGTCTCTCCGAGTGGCGCGACGGCACCGGCAGGCGCACGGCCTTGCGGAGCAGGGCCCGACCGCCGACCCACTCCGGGGCCTGGTGCTCGAACAGACGCGTCACGCCTCCGCGGGTCCTCTCCGTCGCCAGATCGCACGAGCAGAGGCAAACGGCCGAGACGATGGCCGAGAGAGCGACCAGAACGGGTGCTCGGGGAGGGGATCGCCGGGGAAGCGGAGCCGGAGCACGCAAAGCTGGGAGATGATAGCGAACGGTGCGAGACGTCGGGCCACCGGGGCGGGGTCGACCCGCCGGCGAGCCGGCTCGGAAAGGGCGCTGCCCGACGCGGTCGGGGTATCCGGAACCGTCAGAG
>JAWVZD010000578.1:0-2063 GCA_033722395.1 Thermoanaerobaculia bacterium
GGGGTGGCGTTGGCTCTGGCGACGTGCGTCATGGCGTGGCAGTCCGTGGGCACTGGCGAGGAGCTGCCGTCCCGGCGGATCGCGCTCACCTTCGACGATCTCCCGGCTCAGCGGGCCGCCCGGTTGCCGCCGGCCAGAATTGCTTCGATCCTCCCCGCTCTGATCGAGGAGCTCGCCGGCGAGGGGATTCCGGCGATCGGCTTCGTCAACGAGGAGAAGCTGTGGCGCCACGGCGAGCTCGTGGCGGAGCGGGTACGGCTTCTCGAACGCTGGCTCGATGCGGGGCTCGAGCTGGGCAATCACGCACACTCCCATCCCGATCTCCACCGGACACCGCTCGAGGAGTATCTGGCCGACATCCTCCGCGGCGAGGAGGTGACGCGCCGGCTGGTGGCCGAACGTGGGCAGGAGTTGCGGTTCTTCCGCCATCCGTTCCTCCACACCGGCACCGATCTCGACACCAAGCAGGCGGTCGAGCGCTTTCTCGCCGAGCACGGCTACCGCGTCGCCCCGGTGACGATCGACAACTCCGAGTGGATCTTCGCCCGCGCCTACGACGAGGCGCTCGATCGGGCCGACGCGACGCTCGGAGAGCGCCTGTCCGAGGCGTATCTCGACTACATGGAGGCGATGGTGGCCTACTACGAAGGCCAGAGCCGAGCCCTTTTCGGGCGCGAGATCCCGCAGGTCCTGCTGCTTCACGCCAACGACCTGAACGCCGATCATCTACCCGAGCTGATCGACCGATTGCGGCAGCGTGGCTACCGCTTCGTCGATCTCTCCACGGCGCTCGAGGACCCCGCCTACGACAGTCCCGACGAGTACGTCGGCCAGGGAGGGATCACCTGGCTCCACCGCTGGGCGCTGACCCGCGACGTCGATCGCGCCGCCTTCGCCGGCGAGCCGCGGACGCCCGAGTGGGTGGAGGAGCTTGCGGGGCTTCGTGAATAGAGCCTCGCCCCGGCCTCAGCCGGTCTCGCCCGTTGCCAGGATCTGCTCGAGGCTCTGCCTGCGCGCCAGCTCGATGCGGGCGTAACGGCGCTCGAACTGTTGGGTCGCGAAGCCGGCGAAGTGCTCGAGCTCCAATCCGAACGGCATGCGGTCGTGGCGCTCGAAGAACTCGCGGACGCTCTCGAGGGCCACCGGCAGAAGCGAGCTCATGCGCCGGTCGACGGCCTGCCACAGGTCGTCGCCGTGCGTCGCGACCAGGCGGGAGAGGAGGAAAACGCCGTAGGCGATGTGGCGGGACTCGTCGCGTTTCAGCTTGCCGATCGCCCGCCGCATGCCGGGCATCAGCTCGTTGGCGGCGAGCATCTGGTGGTAGGCGTGATAGCCGGTCTCCGCCAGGACCCCCTCGACGATCATATTGTAGGTAACCGAGGCCTCCGCCAGGGCGACGGCAGACGCGTCTTCCCGCAACCGGGCGAGGCTCCGCGGTAGCTCGTCGTGGAAGATGCGACGGTAGGCGGGGCCGTGGAAGCGCTCGAGGTCGCCGGGCTCGGTGACGACCTCGTCCAGGAAGCGATGGAACAGCTCGACGTGCTTCGCCTCCTCCCACAGGAAGCTGGCGAGGAAGAGCTCTTCCTCCAGCGAGCCGTCGCTTGCGACGGCGTCGAGGAGCGGTACCAGGTCGCGCGCCACCGACTCTTCGCCGGCCTGGAACTGGCTGGTCAGATCGAGGAGGACCTCACGTTCGACCGCGTCGAGGCGCTGCCAGTCGGCCCGATCCCGTTCCAGATCGATACCGAACGGATCCCAGATGCCGTCCCGCTTGGCCTTCGTCCACAGACGCATGGCGGGGTGGGAGTAGTCGAGGCTGCGACCCGAGGTGGTCAACAACTTGCGGCCCGCCTCGGCCGCATCGCCGCGCCGAGGCTCCGACGCCTCGCCGGCCGCCTCTCCCGAGGGCACTTCGCTGCCCTCGCCGCACTCGCTCGCGAGGCTCTCGGCCGCGCTCTCGGCCGGAGCCTGTGAGCGATTCACCTCGATGTCGACGCGGATCAAACGTCGCGCCGCCTCGAGGTGGGGCGCCAGGTCGAGAATCCGTCCACGTTCGAGTCGCA
>JAWVZD010000579.1:0-2041 GCA_033722395.1 Thermoanaerobaculia bacterium
GACGTGCCGGGGCCCGTTCCCCGGCACGATGGCGGAGCGCGACTCGACCGCCGTCAGAGAGCGCTCGGGCGTCGTGCTGCCGTTTCGGGGCTGCTCCCGCTCGACGCTTTGCCTCGCAAAGTCGGAGGTCAAATTTTTTTCATCCCTCGCGCGTCGCATCGATCAGCGCCTCCATGTGGTCCAGATACCGTTCGAGGGCGTGCCGGCCCTTCTCGGTCAGCTCGTACTCCGTGCGCGGCAGACGACCTTCGAAGGTCTTCGTGCAGGCGATGTAATCCGCATCCTCGAGCTTGCGGGCATGCACCGAGAGATTGCCGTCGCTGGTCTGCAGAAGCTGCTTGAGCTCCGAGAAGCTCATCCGTCGGCTCACCGACAGCGCGCTCAGGATGCCGAGCCGCACGCGCTCGTAGACCAGCCGATCGAACTCCTTGGCGTTCGGATCGGCCAGGTAGCTCGCCATCCCTTCGAGGCGTTCACGCCGCGGTTGACCGGACGACACCGACTCCTGCGGCTTCTTCGAGATCGGTTGTCTAGCCACCGTAGTACCTCGCGATCAGGGTTCCAAAAACGATGTGCGCTCCGCCGAAGCCGACCGCCATGCAGAGATTCGGCGACAGCCCGGGAACCACCAGGCAGATCCCACCCACCAGCATGAAAACCGCTCCCATGACCGGGACCAGGCGGACCGAGAACATCCCTCCCGCGACCACGCCCGCGCCATAGAGGAGCAGCCAGGAGCCGGCGATCAGGCTGCTCGATCCCGTAGTGGAGAGGAACGGCGTCAGGACGATGGCACAGAGAATCGAGGGCGTCAGGCCGAGCAGGAAGCGCCGGCCCAGGGCGCCGAAAAGACGCTGGCCCCGCTGCCGCGCCTTGCGGGCCATCGCCACCGAGCCGATCGCGCCGCCGACACCGGCGGCAGCGATCCAGACCTCGAGCCACTGCCCGGTGAACCGCGGGAGCGAGGCGACCGCGGCGGCCACGAGCGCCACCAGACCCATCGCCACACCGCCCTTGCCGGGAACCGAGGTGAAGGCACCCGCGGACTCCATGGTGCTACGGATGAAGCGTAGGTTGGCGCTGGCGTGCGATTCCATCGACACGACCCGATCGGAGCGTTGGCGGGCGGGATCCATCGTTCGCAAACCTAGCCGTCACCTATCCTGATGTCAAGTACTTTGTAACAAAAAGGAGGATCCCCTCCCGACGCCGACCCCACCCCGGAGCCTGAAGACGCGAGCGCCTGGTATCGCGGGGTCAGCGCGCGCGGTAGGTCTCGTAGAGCCGGCGGTGCCTGTTGTCGCTCGACGCGATGCGGCCGTCGATCACCAGGTACTCGATGGCGGTGGTGATCGCCAGCGGGTCGCCGTCGGTGACGATGAGGTTGCCGAGCTTACCGGGCTCGATCGATCCGAGGCGGTCGGCGACTCCCAGGATCTCGGCCGGCCACAGGGTGACCGCCTTCAGAGCCGCCTCCGGAGGGAGCCCGTACGGAACCGCCGTCGCCGCCTCGTACGGCGTGGTGCGCGAGCCGTGCGGACCGCCCGGACCGAAACCGCCTCCCGCCCCCGAGGCGAAGGCGATCTTGACGCCCGCCGCGACCAGCTCACCGGGATTGCGGAACGGCGCATCGTAGGCCTCGTCCTCCTCCGAGGGGAGGCTCTGCGTCTGGCCAAGGATGACCGGGATGCCCTTCTCCGCCAGCAGACCCTTCACCTTCCAGGCCTCCCGGCCGCCGGCCAGGATCATCTCGAGGCCCTGCGCCTCGGCGAACTCGATCGCCTCGCGGATCTCGCGCTCGCCGTGCGCCAGGACGACGACCGGAAGGCCGCCGTCGAGGACCGCCGCCAGGGCCTCGAGCTCGAGGTTTCGTTCCAGGCGCTCGCTCCCCACTGCCATCGCCTGGCGGTAGTGCCGCGCCGCCTCCATCCAGTCGGCGAGCTCCCGGCGGCGCGTCTCGGCCTTCTCCTGCGCCTCCGCGAACGGCAGCTCCTCGACGCTAAAGGTCGAAAAATCGAAGCGCCGAGTGACGATCTCGGGC
>JAWVZD010000580.1:0-2027 GCA_033722395.1 Thermoanaerobaculia bacterium
CGTCGTAGCGCCGCTCCAACCAGCTCCCGCGATCGACATAGTACTCGTCGAGCAGATGCATCAGATACCTCACGCGCTCGAAGTCGCGCCGTACGTGACGGTCGCCGTGCAGAGCCGGCAACACCTCGGCAGCCCGGAAGTAGGCCCCCCGCAGTTGGAGAAAGTCGCGCTCGGTGTGGTAGGGGTTCTGCCGGTAGCGCTCCACCTGTCGATGGAAGTGGCGTGCTCGCCTTTCGAGCTCGTGCAGGCGCGCGAAGGCGTGCGCCTCGGCACGATCGTAGTGGTGGCGTCGGCGCTCGGCCTCCCGATGGACGTGCCGGGCGGCCTCTTCGAGCTCGTGCGCCACCGCCCGGATGCGCTCCATCTCGTACGGTCGCGGATGGGAGGCGAAAAGGCCTCCGGCGCTCGACAGGAAGAGGACAGACGTGACGAGTAGGGTTCGCATCGTGGACCTCCTTTCACCGGTGGAGAGCGCAAGGAGGATGCCATCGGCTCGAACGGCCGCCATTGCAACGATTCATGCTCCCGCGGGGAGCTTGCGCCGGGTCCGATCGTCCTCTAAAAAGGACAGTTTCCCTCAGGATCGAGGCGACTTCAGGAACTCGCCGTCGAGATCGGCGAACGACCGACAGCCGACCAGTCCCAGGGTCAGGTCGACGTCCGCCACTAGGTTCGACAACACCGCCTCCACCCCGGCCGATCCGTCGACCGCAAGGCCGAGGATGTAGGGCCGGCCTACCAGCACCGCCCGCGCTCCCAGGGCGATCGCCTTGAGTACGTCCGAGCCGCGCCGGATGCCGCTGTCGAACAGGACCGCCAGACGATCGTCGACCGTGCGCACGATCTCGGGGAGGGCGTCGAGCGCCGCGATGGCGCCGTCGACCTGACGGCCGCCGTGGTTCGAGACGACGATCCCGTCGACACCGTGATCGACGGCCCGCCGGGCGTCGTCGGCCGCCAGGATCCCCTTGAGCAGGATCGGTAGATCGGTCGTCCGTCGCAACCAGTCGAGGTCGTCCCAGCTCAGCGACGGATCGCCGAAGACACGCGTGAAGAGCCGGATCGCGGCCGCGGGATCCTCCTCCGGCGAGCGCTCGAGACGCGAGCGGAAGACCGGATCGGTGAAGAAACTGCCGACTCCGTCGCCGTACAGGAACGGCAGATAGGCGTTTTCGAGATCCGGCTCGCGCCAGGCGAGGAGCGGCACGTCGAGCGTCAGGACGATGGCGCCGAAGCCGGCCTTCTCGGCGCGTTCGACCAGACTGGCGGTGAGATCCCGATCGCGGCACCAGTAGAGCTGGAACCAGTGGGGCAGGTCGCCCATCGCCTCGGCGACCGCCTCCAACGGCTGCGACGAGACCGTGCTCAGCACCAACCCGAGACCGGCCTCGACGGCACCCCGCGCCGTCGCCAACTCGCCCTCCGCATGGTAGATCCCCTGGGCACCGATCGGGGCCAGCAGGATCGGGCAGGGCAGGCGCTGGCCGCAGACCTCGACGCTCAGATCCCGTTGCGAGACGTCCCGCAGCATGCGCGGCATCAGGTGCCAGCGCCCGAACGCACGGCGGTTCGCCCGCATCGTATCGCCGGCCCCCGCCCCACCCGCCAGAAAGCCCCACGCCTCACGAGTGGTCGCCTCGCGTGCCTGCTCCTTCAGCTCCTCCAGCGCGATCGGCAGCCGCGGACGTACCTGTCGCGTTCCAGCCTCGTAGATGGCGAGCTGCCGGTCCATCCCCACCGATCCGGTGGAGGGTCGCGTCTCGTCGCTCACGGTCGATCTCCTTTCGGTGGCGGAGATGCTAGCACCGCTCGACCCCGCCGCCCGCTGGCTCGACGGTAGGTCCGCCCCTTCCATGCCACCCCCCGCCCGAGGGCGTGGCGGAGCGCCGACGACAGGGTCATGGCGCCGTACAGAGCGCTGGCGACCGGCAGGGTCAGCGCGTAGGGCGATGCGACCCGGTGGTGCCGAACGAACGGCAGGACGGTCGCCGTCTGGAGAGCCCAGGTCGCGGCGCTCCAGACGGCGC
>JAWVZD010000581.1:0-2017 GCA_033722395.1 Thermoanaerobaculia bacterium
ATCGGTGGGCTCGATCCGAACTACTTCGTCGGCTTCGAGTCACCGATCCTGCTGATCAAGATCCGCCGCCTCGGGTATCGGATGGTGATGGTGGGCGATACCCGGGTCATGCACCTCGACAGCCTGACCAAGGTCCTGGGAGCGAGCGGCACCAGCAAGGAGCTTTACGAGCAGGACCTGCGGCGGTGGCTCGAGGAGTATCCTCGTCATGCCTCGACCAGTGGTCTCGCCAACCTGAACCTGTGGCGCCGGCCGTTCGCGACCACCCTCAAGAGCTGCTGCGCCTGGTGGTGTGTGAACCGCCTGCCGCGCCGGCTGCGCCGGCCCGCCTCGGAGATCGTCCTGTGGATCGAGCCCTGGCTGTGCCGTTATCCGGCGCGATGGGGTCGAGCGCGCCGCCCGCCCGGCTCGTGAAAGCGACAGGCGTCGCGGATCAGTGCCGTAGGAGTCCGAGCCGCCTCGCCAGGTTCAACGTGAAGCTGCGTGCGGCGTAGATCAGAGTCTCGAGCGGGGTCTGGGAGGCGGCGTTGTCGGAGACGGCGTCGAGCTCGGTCTTCTTGAGCAGAGACCAGGCCGGCCGGGAGGCGTCGTAGCTCCACAGCTTGCCGTAGTCCTGGCCGAACGCCTTGGTCTTGCGAATCGCCAGATCGGTGCATTCGAGCGAATCGGGACCGAAGTACATCGCCATCTCGGCGACGTGCGACGCGCCTCGCAGGAGATGGTCCGAGCGCGCCAGCAGCAGGATGTCGATCAGGACGTCTTCACCCTTCTTGTACGGACTCGCGTCCATCTTGAACGGTGCCACCTCGTCGTCCGAGCGCAGGACATCGTAAGAGACCAGACGCTCGCCGTACCGATCTCGCATCACTTCGACGTACTGGCGCTGGTCGGTGGCCAGGAAGATCTTCAGATCGGGATGCTCCCCGATGCGACGGTCGATCGACTCGAAATACTCCGCCGGGCTCACCGGCGGGGCGTAGTGGAGATCGGTGCCGCGGATCTGGACCCCGAGAACGTACGAGCCCTCTAGCTTCGCCTGCCAGAAGTCGTCGACCTTGGCCGCGATCTCGGCGCGCGGCCGGATGTAACGCCGCACGATCTGCCGCCCCTTGGCTCGCTGATCCGCGTACCAGCTCTCGATGTCCTCGAGATCGCCGCGGCGCCATCTGCCGTACGGCCAGGCGAACAGAGAGTCCTCGTGCTGCTCGAACATCTCGATGATCTCGGAGCGATCGAGCTCGATCCGGTTGTCCGCTCGCAACGGGTGGCGGGGATCGTCTGCGCGCAGCTCGAGGTCTCGGGCCGAGTACTCGCCGAGCGGCTCGAAGTACTGCTCCCACATGCTGTCGCCGTGCTCGGGATCGTAGAAGTGAGACTCGGCCGAAGCGTCGTAGAGGGCGACCGGAATCAGATTCTCGCGCTCGCAGTAGCGGATCTGATTGATGGTGTCGAGGATGCAGAGGCCGAAACCCGAGCCTTTGAGGCTCAGGTTCATGACGAAGACCTTCTGCTCGCTTCGTTCCTCGTCCACGGCGTCTCCTCGAAGGGCGGGTTAGGATAGCACGCGGTCCGGCTCGAGCGGTCCCGAGAGACGGCCTCTTCCGCCGAGGGAATCGCCCTCGGCAAGGCCGGGAACGGCAGAGTACGGCCCGCTACGACGATGGATCGAGACGAGGGGAATCGACAGCGGCCTCTGGCCGGGCTCTACCGCTCCGATCGTTCGGCCGAGCTCTCCCTGCTCCTGCTCGCCTTCGGCTTTTACGCCGCCATCTATCTCGGCGGTGCGCTGCTCGACAGATCGCCACAGTCCGATCAGACGCACTACGCGCATCTCGCCGAGGCGATGCTCGACGGACGCCTCGACATTCCCGCGGGTCGAGGTGAGCAGCTGGGCGAGCTGGTCACCGTCGAGGGCAAGCGGTACGTCGTGTATCCGCCGTTTCCCGCCGTGGTCCTGCTCCCCCTCGTGGCCCTCTTCGGCGCCGAGGTGCCGACCGGCGCGGTCTCGATCGTCCTC
>JAWVZD010000582.1:0-2005 GCA_033722395.1 Thermoanaerobaculia bacterium
CGCAGGATCTGGGTACCGATGCGGCAGGGCGCGCACTGGCCGCACGACTCGTCCTCGAAGAAGATCAACTGCGTCAGCGTCGCTTCGACCATGTCGGTGGTGTCGTCCATGATCACCACACCGGCCGAACCGAGCATCGACCCGGCCTCGGCCAAGGCCTTGAAATCCATCGACACGTCGACCTTCGAAGCCGGCAGGAAGCCGCTCGAGGCGCCGCCGGGGGAGAAGGCCTTGAGCTCGCCGACGACACCGCCGGCCATCTCCAGGAGCTCCGCCAGCGTGGTTCCCATCGGCGCCTCGTAGACGCCCGGCTCGGCGACATGTCCCGACAAGCAGTAGAGCTTCGAGCCGGACTGGGTGCGGCCGACCGACTCGAACCACTCGCCGCCGCGCCTGAGGATCGCCGGCACGCAGGCGATCGTCTCGACGTTCTGGATCAAGGTCGGCTTGCCGCGAAAGCCGAACTCGACCGGGAAGGGCGGCTTCATGCGCGGCATGCCGCGCTTGCCCTCGAGCGCCTCCAGGAGGGCGGTCTCTTCGCCGCAGATGTAGGCACCGTGTCCCTCGACGAAGTGCCAGGCGACCGAGTCGTCGATCCAGCTTTTGTCGCGCGCCTCCTCGACGGCTGCCATCAGGGCTCGCTTCACCCGTCCGAACTCGCCGCGCACGTAGCAGTAGATGTCGCCCGCCTCGAGCGCGTGGGCCGCGATCGCCAGCCCTTCGACCACAAGGTGCGGCCGCCGCAGGATCACCTCGCGGTCCTTGAAGGTGCCCGGCTCGCCTTCGTCGGCGTTCAGGACGACGTAGCGCTCGCGTTCCGCTTGCTTGCGGATCGCCGCCCATTTGATGTGGGCGGGGAAGCCGGCGCCGCCACGGCCGGTCAGCCCGGAGCGCTCGAGCTCTTCGACCACCCAGGCGCCGCCCCGCTCACGGGCGATCTCGAGCGCCTCGTAGGCACCGCGCTCCGGCGCCGCCAGATCGATGGCGTGGTCGTCGCTCGACGGCGAGAGGTGGCACTCCTCGAGCGGTGGCTCGTCGTCGGGATCCCACCACGCCGGCGCCATGTCGCAACGCCCCAGGCAGGCGGTCCAGACGTTCTTCGTACCCTCGGCGTCGAGCCGCGCCTTCAATCCGTCGCAGTCGGCGAGCTTGCAGGAGAGCCCCTGACAGACCCGCACCCCGGCGTCGGGATCGCGCAGCAGGTGGTAGAAGCTGCCGACGCCGTAGATATCCGCCGCCGGCACCCCGGTCTCGCGATGCACCTCCTCGGAGACCCCCTCGCGGAGACCCCCTTTCTCGTCGAGGCGCTCGATGACCTCCTCGCGCCTGGCGCCCTTCTTCTCCATACCAGGGAAGTATACGTGGAGGCGCGAGGAGGATCGGCTCGTCGCTGCCGGTCCGCCGCCGCGAACACCGCAGCTGGCTTCCGCCGGGCACCGACCGCAGCCCTATCCAAACAGGTGGCCACAACCCTCCGTCCTTCGGCTAACGTTTCGGCCAGTCCGCCGCGAACGCGAGGTCCGGGAGATCCCGCCTCACCCACTGTGGCCGTCGAAGGAGGTCGTCCATGGATGAGCCTGTACCGAGTGAATCCGAGCCCGTCCCACTGGGACAGCGGCTCTTCGACCGGCCGTTCTTGCTGCTAGCCCTCGGGCTGCTGGTGATGTTCGGCTTCTACACCATCTGGGGACTGATCGAGATCGCCACGCTGCCCCAGGCGACCCTGCCCTGAACCGAGGAGGACTTCGATGAGCTTGCACAGCGCGATCGTCCCCCCGCAGGGCGTTTGGTGGAAGCCGGCGGGCCGGCAGGAGCGCATCTGGGTGGCCATCGCCTTCGCCTGGTGCCTGGTGCTCTTCGCGATGATGCCGTTCTGGCATCTGAAGGGAGGGCAGAACCCGTCCGGTATCCGCTCGAAGGTCGACAACGCCGCCTTCGTCGAGCGCGTCCAGCGCTTCATCGACGACTACCAGGTCGGCGAGGAGGGAGGCATCCCGGTGGTCAA
>JAWVZD010000583.1:0-2004 GCA_033722395.1 Thermoanaerobaculia bacterium
GCGCCTGGGGAGCGTACTGCGTCACCTTCTTCTGGGCGCACTTCTCCCCCGAGAAGGAGCTCGAGCAGGCTCGCACCATGGCCGAGGCGGCGCGGAAGGCCGGGCTCGAGCACGTCATCTGGTCGACGCTCGAGGATACGCGGCGCTGGGTGCCGCTGGCCGACGACCGCATGCCGACCCTGATGAAGAACTACAAGGTGCCGCACTTCGACGCCAAGGGCGAGGCCGACCACATCTTCACCGAGCTCGGCGTGCCGACGACGTTCCTCTTGACGTCGTTCTACTGGGACAACTTGATCCACTTCGGCTCCGGGCCGCAGCGGGGCGAGGACGGAGTGCTCCTGTTCACTCTGCCGATGGGCGATGCGGAGCTTCCGGGCATCGCCTCGGAGGACATCGGCAAGTGCGCCTACGGCATCTTTCGGCGGAGCCCGCACGACATCGGAGAGACGGTGGGGATCGCCGGCGGGCACCTGACCGGCGAGGAGATGGCGGCCGCCCTCACCGAGGCGCTCGGCGAGGAGGTGCGCTACAACCCGGTACCCCCCGAGGTCTATCGCAGCTTCGATTTCCCAGGCGCCGACGACCTCGGCAACATGTTCCAGTTCAAGGCCGACTTCAACGAGTACTACTGCAGCGCCCGCAGCGTCGAGGTGGCGCGCCAGCTCAACCCGGAGCTGCAGAGCTTCGAGGAGTGGCTGGAGAAGAACGCCGACCGGATCCCGATCGACTAGCCTGCATCCCCTCCCGTCGACGCGGTGGGTCTCTCACCGGACTCGCCGCGTTCGCACCACCACGATACGGGAATATCCGACCGGGGGAATCGCTTTTCTTGTAGAGTGAGGCTCGGCCGTCGGAGCCGAGCTCCGGACCCCGCCGCCCCGAACCAAGACTCCCGACCCGCGACTCTTCCCGGTATCCATGATGCCCTTGTCCGCTCCCACCTCGGTCGAAGAGACCTCGGACTCCCCGTCGCGCCGCGACGATCTGCGCAACCTGGCGATCGTCGCCCACGTCGACCACGGCAAGACGACGCTGGTCGACGCCATGCTCTGGCAGAGCGGCATCTTCCGCTCCAACGAGGCGGTCGAGGTGCGGGTGATGGACTCGATCGATCTCGAGCGCGAGAAGGGGATCACCATCATGGCCAAGAACACGGCCGTGACCTACCGCGGCGTGCACATCAACATCGTCGACACCCCGGGCCACGCCGACTTCGGCGGCGAGGTCGAGCGCACCTTGAAGCTCGTCGACGGCGTGCTGCTCCTCGTCGACGCCAGCGAAGGGCCCTTGCCTCAGACCCGCTTCGTCCTGCGCAAGGCCCTCGACCAGGGGCTCGCGCCGATCGTGGTGATCAACAAGATCGACCGCGCCGACGCCCGACCCGGTGAGGTGCTCGACGAGATCTACGACCTGTTCATCGACCTCGACGCCACCGAGGAGCAGCTCGAGTTTCCCGTCCTCTACGCCAACGCTCGCGAGGGTGTCTGCCGTCCGACGGTGGAGCCCCCGGTCGACGGCGGGGCGGGCACGCTCGAGCCACTCTTCGAGGAGATCCTCCGCACCGTGCCGGCACCGCTCTACCGGCAGGGTCATCCGCTGCAGCTTCTCGTCACCACGCTCGACTACGACGACTACGTCGGTCGGCTGGCCATCGGGCGGGTCGTGGAGGGCGAGATCGCGACCGGCGAGCGCGTCGTGCGCCTGAAGCTCGACGGCAGCCGGGAATCGGTGAAAGTCGCCCGGCTCTACGGCCATCGCGGCCTCGAGCGGGTACCGATCGAGCGCGCCGGGCCGGGAGAGATCGTCGCCGTGGCCGGCTTCGACGAGGTGGCGATCGGCGAGACCCTGGGCGACGTCGACGATCCGCAGCCACTGCCGCCGATCCGCGTCGACGAGCCGACCCTGTCGATGGTCTTCACGGTCAGCGACTCGCCGCTCGCCGGACGCGAGGGCACCCACGTGACCTCGCGCAAGCTCGAGGAGCGCCTGCGGCGCGAGACC
>JAWVZD010000584.1:0-2003 GCA_033722395.1 Thermoanaerobaculia bacterium
GACGTCGTAGAAGGTCATCCGTTCCTTCTTGGCGATGAACTTGATCTCCGGCGGCGAGAAGGCGTGGAGATGGATCTCCGGATACTCGCGTCTCAGGAATCGCAGCAGGTCCTCGTAGTAGGAGATGCCGAGATCCGGGTGGACGCCGCCCTGCATCAGAATGCCGGTGCCGTGGAGAGCCAGAGTCTCCTCGACCTTACGCCCGATCTCCTCGTGCGGCAGGAGATACCCTTCCTCGTCCCCGGGCTCGCGGTAGAAGGCGCAGAAGCGGCACTTGTAGACGCAGACGTTGGTGTAGTTGATGTTGCGGTCGATGTTGTAGCTCGCGATATTGGGCTCGTTGAGCCGGTTCCTGACCTCGTCGGCCGCCAGGCCGAGATCGATCAGGTCGCCGCGCTCGAGCAACGCGAGGGCGTCGCCGGGCGTGATGCGATCGCCAGCGGTGGCGTCCGCGAGGATCGCGTCGACCGCGCGCTCGGAGGATCGAAGGCTCATCGCACGAGTACTCTACGAGGCGGCTCGGTGCGTCGCAAGTTGGTAGGTAGCGAGTTGCTGTCGCGAGTCGGTGGGTCGCCTCAGACGAAGCGCAGCGGCTCGACCCGCTCGATGGCGCCGCGCGCCGCGGCGCGGCGGAAGAACTCCTCCAGCCCCTCGAGCTCGGCGGCGCCCATGGCGAAGCGCAGGTGCCGCAGCAGATAGCGTTCGACCACCTCTTCGGCCAGGCCGAGCTCGTCGACCGCGCGCGCAATGATGCGGTCCATCTCCTCGAGGCCGAGGCCGAGGCTCTGGTCGAGCACCACGGTGAGCTCCGGCGAAGCGACGTCGGCGCGCGCCGCCCAGACGGCGAAGACGAACGGCCTGCCGGTGAGCAAGCGCCACTCGGCCGCCAGGTCGAGGACCACGTAACGCTCCCGATCGACTGCCAGCGCCGGATCACCGATCACCAGGGCAGCGTCGGCGTCGCTGAGCATCCGCTCGACGTCAGGCGAGGCGGTCGTGGTCTCGGCCTCGACACCGAAGCGCTCCGAGAGCACGATGTCGACCAGGGCGGCCGAGGTACGGCTGTTCTCGTCCAGCGCCACCGAACGGATCTCCTCGACGGGACGGTTCGCCACCAGCAGGACGCTGCGGACCTCGTGGGTGGCGGCGACGCAAAGCCCCGGCACCACCATCAGGTCCGGGAGGCGCTGCACCTCGATCGACGGCACCAGCCCGACGTCGAGGCTGCCTTCGGCGAGGAGGTCGGCGACCCGTGCCGGTGGATGGTACGACGGCTCGAAGTCGTCGCCGATCCGATCCGACAGGAAGCCCCAGGCGAGCGGCCAGCTGTTCAGATAGTCGACGACGCCGATGCGAACAGGCATAGGGGAAGGCGAAGGTGGATCAGCGCCTCAGAGAGCGTCGCGCGTCTCCCGGCGGTCGCTCGAAGAGCGCTCCGCCCGACGTCGGGTACCGCGCGATCGCCCAGCGGCTAAGCCAGCCGACGCGTCGCCTCGGTCGGCCCGCCCTCGCCTCGCGGCCGGTCACTGGGACATCGCGTCGAGGAACTCCTGGTTCGACTTCGTCTTCTTGAGCTTGTCCAGGAGCAGCTCCATCGACTCGACGGTCGACAGCGGGTTCAAGACCTTGCGCAGCACCCAAACACGGCGCAGCTCGTCTTCGGGCATCAGCAGCTCCTCCTTGCGGGTGCCCGACTTGTTGATGTCGATGGCCGGGAAGACGCGCTTGTCGACCAGCTTCCGGTCGAGATGGATCTCGCAGTTGCCGGTGCCCTTGAACTCCTCGAAGATGACGTCGTCCATGCGGCTGCCGGTATCGACCAGAGCCGTCGCGATGATGGTGAGCGATCCGCCCTGCTCGATGTTGCGGGCGGCGCCGAAGAAACGCTTGGGCTTCTGCAGGGCGTTGGCGTCCACGCCGCCCGTAAGCACCTTGCCGGAGGCCGGCTGCACGGTGTTGTAGGCGCGGGCGAGGCGGGTGATGGAATCCAGCAGGATCACGAC
>JAWVZD010000585.1:0-1993 GCA_033722395.1 Thermoanaerobaculia bacterium
CACCGCGAGGCTTTCCACCACTCTCTCCTCTGGAGGGTTTCCGCTGACCTCGCCCAGAAAGCTCTTGCGGCTGGCACCCACCAGAACGGGCGGGCCGAGAGCGACGAGTGCTCGGATCTCTTTCAGCAGTGTGAGGTTCTGCTCGACGGTCTTACCGAAGCCGATACCGGGGTCGAGCACGACCTGGTGCCGGTCTATACCCGCCGAGACGGCCATCTCGAACCTCTGCCCGAGCTCCTGCTCCACCTCCCGGACGACGTCGTCGAAGGCGATGTCGCGCTGCATCGCCGCTAGCTCTCCCCGGCTGTGCATCAGGACGACCGGTACGTCGGCGGAGGCCACGACCTCGGCCATCTCGGGATCACCGAGAGCGCTGACGTCGTTCACCAGGTCGGCGCCGGCGGCGAGAGCGGCGCGCGCCACGACGGCCTTACGGGTGTCGACCGAGAGCGGCAGTCGGGTGAGTTTCCGCAGCCGCTCCAGCACCGGCGCGAGGCGGTCGAGCTCCTCGCTCGCCGAGACCTCGCACGCCCCGGCACCGTAGACGCCGCCACCCGGGCGGGTCGACTCGGCTCCGAGGTCGATCAGGTCGGCTCCCTGGCGCTCCATCTCGAGGGCACGCTCGACGGCTCGCTCGGACTCCATGTAGAGGCCACCGTCGCTGAAGGAGTCGGGCGTCAGGTTGAGGACTCCCATGACCAGCGGCCGGCCGGAATCGAGCTCCAGGGTGCGCTCGCGCGGCAGCCTCAGAACGGCGGCGTGGGGGGTCGTCGAGGTCTCCATCGTTCGCCCGGCGCCGCCCACAACTCCACTGGGGCGAGCGACGCTCGCGTTTCGATTCTAGCCTGGATCGCTCGGTGCTGCGGGGCAGGGTCGAAAGATGCGTCCGTTCCGCCGCCCACCGGTTGTCGGGTCGATCCGGGACATGCGGATCGGGCCGCGCGTCGAGCTCGCTTCAAGAGGTGGGGGCGGGGAGGGGCTCGGGTCCGCGACCGTCCGTCTCGGGCTCCGGCTCGTCCTCCGAGGTGGCTTCGCTCGCTGCCACCGAGTCCTTCTCTTCGCTCTCGCCGTCGTCTTCGCTCGTCTCGTCCGCGTCGGACGGCTCGGGTCCGACCCGCTCACCGGTCATCTCCTCGATCAGGTCGTAGACCTCCGAGCCCTCCAGCGACTCGCGATCGAGCAACTCGCGCGCCAGACGCTCGAGGAGCTCCCGGTGCTCGGTGAGGATCTCGGTCGCCTTGCGGTGGCCGGTCTCGACCAACCGCTCGATCTCGGCGTCGACGCGGCGTGCCGTCTCGTCGGACAGATCGGAGCGCTCGACGTAGTCACGGCCCAGGAAGACCGGCTCGCCGTTGCCGCCGAGCGACACCGGGCCGAGGTCCGACATGCCCCACTCGCGCACCATCTTCCGCGCCAGTTCGGTGGCTCGCTCGAGGTCGTTGCCAGCGCCGGTGGTGATGTCCTCCTGGGTGAGCTCCTCGGCGACGCGCCCACCCATGAGAATGGCGATCTGGGACTCGATGTAGCCTTTCTTGTGGGTGTACTTGTCCTCCAGCGGTAGCTGCATGGTGAGGCCGAGGGCGCGGCCGCGCGGGATGATGGTGACCTTGTGCAGTGGGTCGGTGCCGTGCTGGAAGGCGGCCACCAGGGCGTGTCCGGCCTCGTGGTATGCGGTGACCCGCTTCTCCTCCTCGGTCATCATCAGGGTCTTGCGCTCGACGCCCATCAACACCTTGTCCTTGGCGAACTCGAAGTCCTCCATGGCGACGGCTTTGCGATTACGCCGCGCCGCCACCAGGGCCGCCTCGTTGACCAAGTTGGCGAGATCGGCGCCGGCGAAGCCGGGGGTACCCCGGGCGATGACCCGGAGCTCGACGTCGTCCGCGAGCGGGATCTCGCGCGTGTGGACCTCGAGAATCCCCAGCCGGCCGTTGATGTCGGGGCGGTCGACGACGACGCGCCGATCGAAGCGGCCGGGCCGGAGCAGCGCCGG
>JAWVZD010000586.1:0-1989 GCA_033722395.1 Thermoanaerobaculia bacterium
CGTCACCCGGATCCCGGACAGCTTCGAGAGCGCGTTGATGAGCTCCTCGGACAGCCCGTCGCTGAAGTACTGGTCGTCCGGATCGCCGCTCCGGTTGACGAACGGGAGGACGGCGATCGACCTCTCCCGTAGCGCGGCGACGCCGGAGCTCCCGGCAGCACTCGGAGCCTCCGCTGGGCCGGCGCCGATGCTCGAGAAACGCGTCCCGGCCGGCGAGGGGTCGACCGGCCGCGACTCCGCCTCGCCCCGGGACGACGACGCCGCCAAACTCTCGGCGCGGTGTTCCCTCTCCAGGCCCTCGAGCTCGTAGGACAGACCGGCCGCGCTCTCGTAGCGCCGCTTCGGATCCTTCTCGAGGCAGCGCGCCACGACCCTCCCCAGGTGGCGCGGAAGGTCGTTCCGCACCGCGACGACCGAGGGCGGATCGTCGCGCAGGATCGCCGACATGAGCGCCGGCTGCGTGTCGCCCTGGAACGGCCGCGAGCCGACGAGCATCTCGTAGAGCAGGACCCCGAGCGAGAAGATGTCGGTGCGGTGATCGAGCGGCTTGCCTTCGATCTGCTCCGGCGACATGTAGGGGATCGTCCCCACCACCATCCCGTCCTGGGTCAAGGCCTCGGTCGGCATCTGGGTCAGATCGTCGGCTCCGGCGCTCTCGGCCAACTTGGCGAGCCCGAAGTCGAGCACCTTGACGAAGCCCTCGTCGGTCAGCATGACGTTGGCGGGCTTCAGGTCGCGGTGGGTGATGCCGCGCCCATGGGCCGCCGCCATCGCCGCGGCCAGAGCCAACGCGATCTCGAAGAAGCGCCCGAGCGGGATCTGCCCGTCGGACATCACCTCGCCCAGGGTGCGCCCCTCGACCAGCTCCATGGTCAAGAAGTGTGTCCCGCCCTCCTCCTCGACCGAATAGAGCGTGACGATGTTCGGGTGGTTGAGCGCCGCCACGGCGCGCGCCTCGCGCTGAAAGCGCTCGAGCCGGGATGCGTCCCCCGCCATCTCCGCCGGCAGCACCTTGAGCGCCACCTCCCGCCCGAGCTTCTCGTCGCGCGCCCGATAGACCTCTCCCATACCGCCGGCGCCGAGGCTGGCGGTGATGCGATAGTGGGAGAGGGAGTGGCCGATCAAGGTAGGCGTGAATCTACCACCGGGCGGCGCAGCTCGCCGGGCACGCGGTCTCATCCACCTATCGGAGCACGCAGCTGCGCCGCCCATCGCCCTACCTCCGAATCGCGTGCCGGCGGGAGGCCGGGCGTAGCGAGCGGTCCCGCGCCGCGCGGCCTCGGGCTAGGATAGCTACGCACGGAAGGAGACTCCCCATGCAGAGCGTCCACGGACTCCACCACGTCACCGCGATCTCCGGTCCCGCCCAGGAGAACCTCGACTTCTACACCGGGGTCCTCGGAATGCGGCGCGCCGCCGCCCGGTGTGCGGCTGTCCTCCTTCTCTGCGCTCCCGCCGGCCTGCCGGCTCAGACGGAAAGCGCAGCGTCGGGACCGGCACCTACCGTCTCGCGCCAGGGATTCGACGAAGCCCGGCGCGTCGCACAAACGATCGCCGTCGGCCTCCACGAACAGGCGAGCCTGCCGGGCTTCGCACTCGCCGTGGGTCTCGACGGCGAGATCGTCTTCAGCCAGACCTTCGGGTTCTCCGACCTGGAAGCGAGGAGCCCGGTCGTCCCGTCGACCCGGTTTCGCATCGGCAGCGTCGGCAAGAGCCTCACCTCGGTGGGCGCGATGCGCCTCTCGGAGAGTGGAGTTCTCGATCTCGACCAGCCGATTCGCCGCTACCTCCCGGATCTCCCCCCGGAGATCGGCCGACTGTCGGCTCGGCAGCTCGCCGGACATCTCGGTGGGATCCGGCACTATCGAGATGGGCGACTGGTCTCGCACACCCACTACGACGACGTGACCGATGCTCTGGAGCTCTTCATCGACGATCCCCTCATCGCCGCGCCGGGGACGAGCTACGAGTACTCGACCTACAGCTACA
>JAWVZD010000587.1:0-1978 GCA_033722395.1 Thermoanaerobaculia bacterium
CGACGAGCTCGAAGACCATGTGGTGCAGACCGGTGAGATCATCGGTATCCCCGATGTACATCCCCGGGCGCTTGCGCACCGCCTCGAGGCCCTTGAGGACCTTGATGTTGTCCGCTGTATAGGTGGATGGTGGAGTTGTCTTGGCCAAGCCGACCTCCTTCGCCGCGATTCTCTGGGTCGCCCCGTCAGAGGACCGACCGAGAGTCTGTCTGGGCGGTGGGAATCAAACTGCTGTCCGTCCGGTGCGAGGGCCGCTGGGAGCCCTGGAACCCCTTCCCTCGAGGACACGACTCACCCGCCCTTGGAAGGAGCTCGATCGCGTCCACCGAGTATATCACAACAACTGTTCGCTGCAAGTAAATAAGTCGTTTGTTTTCAGTTACTTAGAGGCTCGCCCGAGACGGCTCGGACAGCCTGTCCAGAGCACCGGCCGCGAGTTCCCATTTCGCCGCCGCGTCGAGACGACTTACGACGCTCTTGCGACTCGAAGCAGCGACCAGTTGAGGCTCGTCGGCGAGGAGCTCCCAGACCTGCTCGACGCGCTCTGGGTCGAGCTCCGAGTCGAGGTCGTCGACCAGCACGACGGGCTCTTCATGGCGCTCCGCGACGAGCCGGGCCTGGGCTAGCATGAAGGCCAGGCCGAGCAGCTTGCGCTCGCCCGCCGACGCCATGCTGCCGACCGGACCGTTGCGCCACACGATGTCGACGTCGTCGCGATGCGGTCCGGCAAGAAGGATGCCGCGGGAGATCTCCTGCGCTCGCAGCGCTTCGAGGGCCTCGACCATGGCATCCTCACCCTCGAGCGCCTCTTCGGGCGATGGTCGGTAGACGAGCTCGACCCGACCGAGGCCGAAGGCACTCTCCTCGAGGATCCGGTCGAGGGCCTTCTCGAGCTTCGACAGCCAATCGGCGCGACGCTCGACCAGCGCGGCACCGGCCCGCCCCAATAGACGATTCCACTCGCGTAAAGCTCCCACCTGCGAGTCGAGCGCCGCCCGTTTGGCGTCGACCGCCTGCCGGTACTCCGACAGGACGGACAACGAAGCCGGATGCTCGACGACGATGCCACGGTCCATCAGCCGCCGGCGAACCGCCGGCGGACCTTCGAAGATCTCGTTGTCGCGCGACGTCCAGCTGACGATCGGGCAAACCGCGACATGTTCGACGATCGGCCCGGTGGTGCCGTTGACGGCGCGGAACTTCCCGTCTTCCCCGTACGCGACCTCCAGACGGACCCGCTCGGCCCCCTCGATCTCGGCGCCGAGATGGAACCCGTCGGACCCCAGCCGGCAGCACTCGGTCAAGCGATGGGTGCGAAAACTCCGCGTGGTGGCGACCAGATAGATCGCTTCGAGAAGGCTACTCTTACCCGCCCCGTTCGGACCGAACACCAGGTTCGCTCCGGCTGCGGGCCGCCAACGCTGATCCGCGAGATTGCGAAAGCTCCGCGTCTGGAGCTCCGTCAGCAAAGCTCGTCACATGCGCGGGTGCTCATATCCTCATCGGCATGATGACGCAGAGATAGCGGCGGTCACCGCCGTCCACCGGCACACCGATGCACTGAGTGTTCTCGTCCTTGAGCTCGAGCCGCACCGTGTCGGTCTCGACGGCGCCCAGGAAGTGGCTGAGGTAGTCCGGGTTGATGCCGATCTTCACCTCGCCGCCGTCGACCTCGCACTCCAGGCTCTCCACCGCTTCACCGAGATCTGGATTGGTCGCCGATACCGTCAGCGTACCGTCGGCGAAGGCGCAACGGATCGCTCGCGCTCGGTCGCCGGTCAGAAGGGCGACGCGCTGCACGGCTTCGTTCAACCGGCGGCGATCGATCACGACGTTCTTGTCGTTGTCCTTCGAGATCACCCGCTCGTAGTCCGGGAACGATCCTTCCAGGATACGGCAGGTGAGCTCGCGCTGCCCGATGCGAAACGACAGGTGATTGTCTCCTCTGCCGAACGACAGAGCACCGTTGCCCTCGATC
>JAWVZD010000588.1:0-1912 GCA_033722395.1 Thermoanaerobaculia bacterium
GGCAAGGCCGGTCTCTTCGGCGGTGCCGGGGTCGGCAAGACCGTCATCATCCAGGAGCTGATCGCGCGCCTGGCCCGCTTCCACTCCGGCTACTCCTGCTTCGCGGGCGTCGGCGAGCGGACCCGGGAGGGCAACGATCTCTGGCTCGAGATGCAGGAGGCCAAGATCGGCGACACCGGCAAGAGCGTCATCGACCAGACGGTGATGGTCTTCGGGCAGATGAACGAGCCGCCGGGTGCGCGTCTGCGCGTGGCGCTCTCCGCCCTCACCATGGCGGAGTACTTCCGCGACCAGACAGGCGCCGACACGCTGCTCTTTATCGACAACATCTTCCGCTTCTCGCAGGCCGGCTCCGAGGTCTCGGCGCTCCTCGGGCGGCTGCCGTCGGCGGTCGGCTATCAGCCGACGCTGGGCACCGAGATGGGCGAGCTCCAGGAGCGCATCACCTCGACCGACCGCGGCGCCGTGACCTCGATCCAGGCGATCTACGTACCCGCCGACGACTACACCGATCCGGCGCCGGCTACCGCCTTCACCCATCTCGACTCGACGGTGAACCTGGAGCGCTACATCGCCGAGAAGGGCATCTACCCGGCGGTCGATCCGCTGGCTTCGTCGTCGCGCATCCTGGCGCCCGAGTACATCGGCGACGAGCACTACCGCGTCGCCCGACAGGTGCAGCAGATCCTGCAGCGCTACAAGGACCTGCAGGACATCATCGCCATCCTCGGTACCGAGGAGCTGGCCGAGGAGGACAAATTGACCGTGCGTCGGGCGCGTCGCATCGAGCGCTTCCTGTCGCAGCCGTTCTACGTCGCCGAGACTTTCACCGGCTACCCCGGCAACTACGTCTCGCGCGAAGACACCATCCGTTCGTTCGACGAGCTGTGCCAGGGCAAGTGGGACCACCTGCCGGAGCAGTCGTTCATGTACGTCGGTGCGATCGAGGAAGCGGCGGCGAACGCCGAGGAGGAGGCGGCGGTCGACAAGGAGGCTGCCGAGTAGGTACCGGCCGCCGTCGATCCGAGCTTGCCGATGAGCGACAAGGGACTGTTCCACTGCACGGTCGTCACGCCCGAAAGGGCGGTGCTCGACTGCGACGCCGAGTTCGTGGCCCTGCCGGCCTGGGACGGCGAGGTCGGCATCCTGCGCCATCGGGCGCCGCTTATGGTGAAGCTGGGAATCGGCGTGCTTCGGGTAACGACCGCCGAGGCGACTCGCAAGATGGCGATCGACGGCGGCTTCGCCGAGATGATCGACAACGAGCTCACCGTGCTGACCGAGCACGCCTATTTCGCCGCCGATCTCGATCGCCAAGAGGTCGAGCAGTCGCTCACCGAGGCGCTCGAGATGGACGCCCCCGATCCGGGTTGGATGACCAAGCGCCAGCGGCAGATCGACCGCGCCAAGGCGCAGCTCAAGATCCTCTAGGGCGCCCAGCCGTCGGTCTCGGCCCGTACGGTCGTTTGCGACCGCACGAGCCCCGGCGTAAGCTCGACCCGATGCGACGTCGCGACGCCTTCGTACTGGATCGGAACAGCTTCGAGCCCGCCTATCTCTCCACCTACGCCTCCGGCCGCCTGGCCGAGAAGGTCGACGAGGCGCTCGAGGCGCTACGCTGCTGCCGGATCTGCCCGCGCGACTGCGACGTCGATCGGCTGGCCGACGAGCGGGCGGTCTGCAAGACGGGGCGGCGGGCGAAGGTGGCGAGCGCCTTTCCGCACTTCGGCGAGGAGGACTGCCTGAGGGGTTGGAAGGGCTCCGGCACGATCTTCTTTTCGAACTGCAACCTGCGCTGCGTCTTCTGTCAGAACTTCGACATCTCCTGGGAGGGAGGCGGCGAGGAGCTCGACGCGCGGGGGATCGCTGCACTGATGCTCGAGCTCAAGTCGGCGGGCTGCCACAACATCAA
>JAWVZD010000589.1:0-1884 GCA_033722395.1 Thermoanaerobaculia bacterium
CGTCGTCGGCTCGAGGAGCTCGACCTTCGTGGAGAGGTAACGCTCGCGCCAGAGTGGCTCCGCCTCCACGAACTCGGGAAGGTAGCCGTAGACGGCCCGCGCCGAGAGACGGTTGGCACCCGCCCCCACCGCTGCCGTCTCGAGCGTGGCATCACCCTCGCGAGCCCAGGCCTGCTCGCCGTCGGTCGCGTAGGCGAAGGTCGTCTCGGTCACACCGAGCTCGGGTTGCGCCCTCACCGTGCCCTCGACCCGAATCCAGCTTTCGGCGAGATCGGAGCGCTGGCGCATCCAGGTCGTGCCATGGAGCCACCCCGTCGGATCGTCCGGTCCTCCGTACTCGAAGTCGTAGCGGACGGTTTCGACGGCTCGCAGTGCGGTCGCCGCCTGCGCCAGGATCTCGGCTGCGGATGGGTCACCGGAGCTTCGGCGAGCGCGCTCATCCGGCGCATCGGGGGGCGGCTCGCTGCCGCAGGCCAGTGAGGTCAGCGAGAGGACGAGGGTCGGGACGGTCAGGCTGCGGAGCGACATGTCACCCCTCTTTGCGGTGCAGTTCGCGATAGTCAGATGGGGCGAGTCGCAGATGGCGGTGGAAGGCGCGGCGCATACGCTCGGGATTGCCGAAGCCACAGTCGGAGGCGATCTTCTTGACGGGGGCATCGCCGTCCGTGAGCAGCCGTCGCGCCAGGTCGAGGCGAGCCTTCTCGACCCACACGGCGGGGGACTCGCCGGTCTCTCGGCGGAAGAGTCGGCTGAGGTGCCGTGGGCTGACGTGGGCCCGATCGGCGAGCGTTTCGATCGGGAGCTCTTCCGACAGGTGGTCCACGATCCATTCGGTCAGAGCGCCGAGCCGATCGTCCTCGACCTCCTGGGCCAGAAGCGAGGCGCTGAACTGAGACTGCCCCCCCCGGCCGTTTCACGAAGAGGACCATCTCGCGCGCGACCGAGAGGGCAAAAGCCCGGCCGAGGTCCTCCTCGACCAACTCGAGCGCTAGGTCGATGCCGGCCGAGATACCGGCGGATGTGTAGATCGGGCCGTCCTTGACGAACAGGCTGTCGGCCTCGACGCGAATCCGGGGATAGAGCCGTGCGAGCCGGGGGCACGATTCCCAGTGGGTCGTGGCGCGGCGACCGTCGAGCAGTCCGGCAGAGGCGAGAAAGAAGGCGCCGGTGCAGATCGACACCAGCCGGCGGACGCTCCTCGCCATCAGGCGGATCCACTCGATCAGCTCGTCGTCGCAGTGCTCGGCGAACGCCAGGCTTCCCGGCACGAGGAGAGTGTCGACGCCGACTCCGCTTGCGGGCATCTGTCGCTCCGCGACCATCTGGATCCCACCCGCGAGCCGTACCGGACCGGGCTCCCGGCCCACCAGCCCCAGACGGTACGGCGGCTCCGCGTCGGCGAGGCGATTGGCGGAGGCGAAGACATCGAGCGGACCGACGATGTCGAGCGCCTCGCAGTCGGGTAGGAGGAGACAGAGCACGTCGCGAGTCGGGGACTCGCCGATCCGTGGGCGGCGCATCGATTCATTCTACTTGGCGGAAATCATACTATCCCCACCTTTCCGGCCATCTCTCCTGCAGATCGAGCCGAGTCGCTGTGAGCAGCGATACTCGCGCCTTCTCCGCTCGTATCCTGGAGCAGACAACCCGATGGCGGGGCGACCGGAGGATCATGCCATGAGGCCGACGAAGGCGACGAGGAAGCATTCGATCAGAAGGTCGGCACGGTTCTTTCCAGTCGTCTCGGTCGCCCTCTTGATCGCCTGTCAGATGTCGATCGCGATACCCGCGCGGGCGATGGAAGTCGAGATTCCCGCGCCGTTGCGTCGATTGACGGATCTTCTCGGTTCCTGGAGGGCCGACCGCGTCGAGTTCCTGGACGAG
>JAWVZD010000590.1:0-1880 GCA_033722395.1 Thermoanaerobaculia bacterium
AGCGGGTCGAGCCCCTGCCGACGGAAATCCGGATGCCGGGCAGGTTCCAGGCCCGAGACGTGCCGGAGGAGCAACGGCTCCACCTCGTGGTCTACGTCGACAACTTCAACATCCGGCCGTTCAATCGGAATCGCGTCTTCCGTCGTCTCCGGACCTTCCTGCGCGAGCACGTCACCGAGGACGACCGCGTCATGCTGGTCTCCTACGACCGTAGCCTCAACCTGCGGCAGCCGTTCACCAACGACGCCTCGCTGATCAACAGCGCGCTGTTCGAGCTCGAAGACGTCTCGGGGCACGGCGTGCATGCCGACTCCGAGCGACGCCGGTTGTTGCAGGCGATCGAGGATGCAGAGGAGCCGGCAGACGCCATGCTGCAGCTGCGGCCGTACGCCGAGTCGCTCTACAACGACCTGAGCTTCACGCTCGACGCCCTGGAGGAGATGATCGAGTCGCTGGCCGGTCTCGAAGGCCGCAAGGCGATCCTGTACGTCAGTGACGGCGTGCCGATGAAGGCCGGAGAAGAGCTCTTCTACATGGTGCAGCAGAAGTTCGGCTACACGCCGGTCATCACCCAGATGATGGACTTCGACGCCTCGCGCGAGTATCGCTCGCTGGCCAACAAGGCGAGCTCGAACGGCGTCGTCTTCTACGCCATCGATGCCGGCGGGCTCCGAACCCTCTCCTCGGCTTCGGTAGAGACCGCGGAGGCCGGGCTGCCCGGTATGTCGTCCTTCATCGACAGCATCTACATCCAGAACATTCAGGAGCCGTTGCGGTTCATGGCCGACGCGACCGGCGGCTACGCCATCATCAACACCAACGACGTCAGCGACGACCTGTTGCGAATCGGCAACGACTTCGACACCTACTACTCGCTCGGCTATACCCCGGCGCACACCGGAGACGGTCGCCTGCACCGCATCGAGGTGAAGCTCAAGGACGGCCAGAAGGGTCTGCGGATCCGGCATCGGACGACCTATCGAGCCAAGAGCAGCAGCACCCGGATGGTCGAGGGGACCCTCGCGGCGCTGCGGTACGGATTCGTCGAGAATCCTCTCGGGGTCCTGCTGCAGGTCGGCCAGGCGACGCGTCGCGACGACGATCTGTTCCTGGTGCCGATCCGGGTCGGGATCCCCCTCGGCGAGATCGTCTTGGTGCCGCGTGAGGAGCACTACCTCGCGCGCACCAGGCTGTTCATCGGCGCCGCCGACGACGAGGAAGGGATCTCCGAGGTGAGCGACATCGAGGTACCGATCCGCATTCCGACCGCGCAGTACGAAGAGGTGCTCGGCAAGTACTTTCCGTTCGAGACCACCCTGCTGATGCGCGGTGGGCCGCACCAGGTGGCCGTCGGCCTGCGCGACGAGCTGGGGGCGACGGAGTCGTACGTCACCGAGACGTTCTTCGTGGAGGGGCGGTGAAGATCCGTCGCCCGGCCTGGCTCGGTGCGCTCGTCGGCGCCGGGCGCGCCTTCATAGAAGTCTTGAAGGCCGAGCTCGACGCTCTGCAGAAAGAGCTCTCCCACTCGAGCCGCGAGTTGCTCCGTGCGCTGGTGCTGTTGGGGATCGCCGTGGTCCTCGTCGGTTGGGTGCTCGGACTTCTGGCGACGGCGCTCATCGCCTATCTGCAGTCGACCGGTGCCTTTAGCCTATGGCAGGCGACCCTGCTGGTCGCCGCGCTTCTCGCTGCGCTCGCCGTCGGCTTGGCATGGTGGTCGCGAAACATCCTGCGGCGCCTCGATACCCCCGCCGAGCTGGTGCGGCGACGCCTCGGCGATCACTTCGAGTGGGTCGAGGGAGAGATGCGGCGTCCCGGCGCGGAACGAAGTGGCAGCAGTGACGAATAGGACCGTGGAGCTCGAGGCGGCGCGCGGCGAGTTC
>JAWVZD010000591.1:0-1849 GCA_033722395.1 Thermoanaerobaculia bacterium
CCTCCCTGCCCTCCGCCGAGCCACCTCCGACACCCTCTCCACCCTCTGGGACGACGGCGAGGGGGGCGATCTACCACCGTCAACGGCCGGAACCGGAGAGACTTCTCCGCCGGATGCGGCCTGAGCGGACGATTCTCTTTTTCTCTGTCTCCCTGGCCGCAGGCTGATACACTGTTTCGCCAAAAGTTACGTAAATAGCGAGTCGGCCCTGGCGAGTTTCTCCTCGGCCGACGGCGAGGAGGCGAGACATGCTCGAACGGATCCGTCCCGGGATCGTCGCGATTCCGATCCTTCTCTGTATCCCTGGACCGGCGGCACTACCCGCCGCCGTGAGCCCGGAGGCCGTCTCTCCGGGCCACGACGAACGGCTAGACCGAATCGAAACCCGCTGCCCCACTTTCAGTTGGGGCTCGGTGCCCGGAGCCGAAAGCTACGAACTGCTCCTCTACCGGATCGATCGAGCCGGCCTCGAGGCGGATCTTCTGATCGAGAAGACCCTGCCGGGCTCCGCGATGGCCTGGACACCATCGCTCGAAAGCTGCCTGGAGCGAGGCGGTCGGTACGCATGGACCGTCCGAGCGGTAACGGGCAGCGAGACCTCCGAGGGGTCCACGCCCAGGATCTTTCAGGTGGTGGCCGCCCCCGACGAGCCCGAGCTCCACTCCACCTCCCGACACCTGCCGAGAGATCCTTTCGCGGGCGTGGTTTCCCCTAGCGATGCAAAGACTGCTCCCGGTGCTGCCGCGGACAATTTCGCCGATCCTTCCGTTCCCTCGGAGGTCCAAAGCGTCGACGCCGCGGCAACCACCGACCCTCTTCTCGACGTGAGCGGGGGGATCGCAGCGGTGAACCTCCAGACCACCGGCGCGATCACCAGCGCCGCTTCCCTCACCCTCGATGGTGTGACCGACAGCATCACGGCCTCCACCGGGGCCTTGAGCTTCGGCGACGAGAACCTCGTAACGACCGGCACGACCACGACCGCGGCACTGGCGATCTCCGGTCTCGACTGCAGCGGCAATGCCAACGGAGGAGCGTTGACCGCCAGCTCTACCGGAGCGATCTCCTGCTCGGACGACGACTTCTCACCGATCGTGGCGGACTCGCTGGATTTCGACGACTTCGCCGACGCCCTGACCGCCGACGCGACGACTACGATCGATCTGGACACCAACGGGGCCGATCTCGACTTCGACGCCGGGACGCTCTTCGTAGATTCCTCGGCCGACCGGGTCGGCCTCGGCACGACCAGTCCGGTCGTCGCCTTCGACGTCGTCGGGGACATCGCGGCGACGGGCACGATCACGACAAACACCGGCATCGACCTCGGCACAGGCAACCTGTTCCAGTCGCCGGGCGATCCGGTATCGATCGGCAGCGTCGCCATCGGAACCGGGCCTCTGTCGATCTTCGTCTCCGGCCGATATGCGTACGTGACCGACGTCGCCGTCGACGACCTCAAAGTGATCGACGTCTCCGACCCCAGCGCCCCTACCGAAGTCGGCAAGATTCTACTCGGGGGCTTCCCCCGGTCGGTCTTCGTGTCGGGCCGATACGCCTACGTCATCGACAGCGGCCGATGCGAGGCCTACCGAACCCTGGACGGCCGCCGCGTCTCGCTGCGCACCATGGGGCCCGGCGAGGTCTTCGGCGAGATGGCCTTGCTCAACGCCGAGCCTCGGACCGCTTCGGTGGTGGCGCTCGAGCCCGTGGTGGTGCGCGAGGTCCACCCCGATCTGCTCGAGCAGGAGGTGGGTGCCCTCAAGCCCTGGATGCGGGCGATGGTGCGCACCGTGGCCGAGCGCTTCCGCAGCCTCGACAAGAAGAGCATTCCGCCGGCCGACGGAGG
>JAWVZD010000592.1:0-1842 GCA_033722395.1 Thermoanaerobaculia bacterium
CGGATACCGATATCGACCGTCAGGCCGCCCTTGATCCGCTCCACCACCGTACCCTTGATGATCTTGCCTTCCTTGTAGCTGTTCTCGATCTCGGTCCAGACCTTCATCCTCTCCGCCTTCTGCTTGGAGAGGACGACGTGTCCCTCGAGATCTTCGGTGCGCTCGAGCAGCACTTCGACCTCGTCTCCGACCTCCACCGTCAGGTTGCCTTCGCGGTCGGTGAACTCGTCGCGATCGATCAATCCCTCGGACTTGTAGCCCACATCGACGATGACCTCGTCGTCGGTGATATCGATGACCTCGCCGGTGACGATCTCGCCCTCGGTCAGGTTCCGCATGCTCTCGTCGTAGAGAGCGACCATATCCTCGAACCCGGCCACCCCTTCCTCCGCCTTCTGGACCGGGTCGCGCTGCTCTTCGTCGGTCGATTCCATTGCCAAAAACTCCTCCTACGTACTACGAATCTCGGCGCTCTCGAGCGCCGGAGGGAAGTGCGAGCTCTGTGTAAAGTATTGAGAACTCGGAACCTTGGAGTATAGGGATCCGGCCTCTAGAGTGTCAAGCAGTCGCAGCGCCCGCCAGGCGCTCCCGCGCTGCCGCGATCTCGTCCCGCACGGCGACCTCGGTCTCGGCTCGCCAGGCCGCGCCCAGAGCCCGTTGCGCGGCATCGCCTCCCAGCCGACCCAAGGCCCAGGCCGCATGTCCGCGCACCGTGGCGTCGCTCTCCTCCGTCAGAGCCCGGCCCAGGGCCGGCACGTAGCGACGATCCCCGCTGTTTCCCATCGTTACCGCCGCATTGCGCTTCAGTCCTTCCAGCTTGGCCCGCTTCATCGGGCTATGGCGGAATCGCTCGACGTACTCGTCCCGCGTCAGCTCGAGCAGCTCCACCAGGCCGAGGCGCCGCCGCTCGACCGGCAGGCGCAGCCGCTCCTCCCGTGCCGCGAGAGGGGCCTCGTTGACCGGACAGACCTCCTGACAGACGTCGCAGCCGAACACCCATCGTCCGAGCGACGGTCGGACCCGACGCGGGATCGGTCCGCGGTGCTCGATCGTCCAATAGCTGATGCACGACCGACTGTCGAGCCGATACGGTTGCGGCAGCGCATCGGTCGGACAGGCGTCGAGGCAGGCGGTGCAGCTGCCACACAGATCACCGACCGCGGCGTCCTCCGCCAGCTCGAGCGTCAACAGCAGCTCGCCGAGCAGAAACCAGGAGCCGGCTTCGGGGTCGAGCAGATTGGTGTTCTTGCCGATCGCTCCGAGACCGGCGCGTTGCGCCAACTCGCGCTCGAGCACCGGGCCGGTGTCGACGTACGCTCGGCTGCGGGCGCCGGGAAAGGCCTGCTCGATGCGCTCGGCGAGGCGCTCCAGCCTCTCGCCCATGACGCGATGGTAGTCCTCGCCGCGAGCGTAGCGCGCGACACCCGGCCAGAGGTCCCCGTCGATCTCCTCGCCTCCATCGTGGGGGTGGTACTGCAGCGCCACGCAGAGCGCCGAGCGGGCTCCGTCGAGCAGTCTGCGCGGGTCGCGGCGCACCTCGACGCGGCGCTCCATCCAGCCCATCTCGGCATGGTCCCCACGCTCCAGCCAACGCTCCAGCGCCTCACCGTGCTCGGACGGTCCGAGTCGGGCGATGCCGGCGCGATCGAAGCCCGCGTCGATCGCCCAACGCTTCAATAGATCTTCTCGGCGATCCTTGCCCACGCAACGATTCTATGCCGGAGAGGGCTCGACGACAGCCGCTAGCCGGTTTGCCGGGCCGATCGGCCATCGAGTAGACTCGGCACGGTTTTTCCGAGCGTACGTTCCCGGCGCACGCGATCCCGATCGATGCGGCACCGA
>JAWVZD010000593.1:0-1797 GCA_033722395.1 Thermoanaerobaculia bacterium
GCGCCGCGGACCGTCCGCCTGACCGCCCGCCCAGGTGCGAGTTAAGACCCGAATCCACCAAGGCGCCCGGATGACTCCGACCGAGACCCGCGCGACGTCGCGCGCCGCCAGACGCCGCCATCCGGAGAGGATCGACCACGCGATCCAACCGAACAAGGGGACGTAGAGGAGGAGCCCGCGCGCCGGGCTGATCAACGAGCCCAACGCATTCGAGCCGAACTCGGTCAGCGACGGCGGCGACGACACCAGAACCCAGGCGTAGCGCCGGTAGCGCTCGGGGAAGACCCGTGCATCGATTTCCAATGTCGAGATCGCGGCCGACAACGCCAGTGCGGCCCCCAGTGCGAGAACGACCGGTACCCACGACCGCTTCTTTCTGCCCCGATCGACCCACAACAAGGCTATTCCACCGAGCAACGACAGGCCGGCCACGGGTCGGCAGAGAGCGGCCAACAGAAGAGCCACCAGCGCCACGATCCTCCAGCCCGGGGAGCCGCGTCGACGAGGCGCCAGCAGCAGGTAGACGCCGATCGCGATCCATGCGACCGCCCAGGCGTGAGACCAAAAGGGACGGGAGACCGTGCTGAAGATCTGTGTCCCGAGGGCGAACGCCAGCGTCAGACCGACAGCCGGAAGGACGTCGAGCCACAGGCGCGCGATGCGATACAGCACCGCGCACAGAACAGCCCCCAGGAAGGCCGCGATCCACCGCAGCATCCCCAGCTCCACCGCCAGGTCGAATCTCCCGCCCCGCATCGGGGAGATGCCCAGCTGTTCGAACAGCCAGACGAAAGGCGTGCTCAGAATCGCGATCACGGTGTAGGCGTAGTGATACAAGCGACCGTCCCGTTCGATGTACTGATAGGGAGCGGACGATACGATGCCGTCCGGCAGGCTCAGCGAGCCCTCGTGCAACAGAGAGTAGGAGACCGCCGTCATGCGCCGGGCATCCATCATCTGTTGCACCGGTGCGTAGCGGAAGAGGACGAAACAGAGAACGAACAGCGCCCCGGCGAGCACCCGGTCGTCCACTCTTCGCGGAGCAATCAGCGAGCGTCGCAGGCGATCCCGATGTCGCCACACGAAAAGGCCGATCAGACCCAACGCCAGCAGAGATAGAACCCGCGGCGCGGCGAGCCTGACGCCGGAGACTCGGGCAATCCAGAGGTCTTCGATGACGAACCGACCTTCCCGGCCGGGAACGACCACCAGTCGGTACGACCCCGAAGAAGTGCCTTCGATCTGGACCAACTTGGAGTACCGGGCGGCCTCGCGCCGCGCCGGAACCCGAAATCGAATCGTCTCCCTCGAGTCCCGGTCCACGAGAACGACGACGAAGGCCGCGCCTGCCCCGGCGCGTACAGACACGACGTAGTGGTCCAGACGCTGGAGCTCGATCTGGCGGACGAACGCGGCGCGTTTGCCCTCCTGAGTCGAGCGGACGACCACGCCTCCGGCCGCCGGCGGCCGCACCCCGCCTCGGAGCTCGGCGGTCAGCTGCTGGCGGCTACTCTGGTCGACGAGCCGTTCCAAGCCGCTCTCGGAGCGCAGAAACAGATTGCCGAGCGTCAGCGCGACGAGGGTCGCCAGGACCGCGACCGCCTGCGCGCCGAAGGAGTCGGCATCCTGCTTTCGAGCGGGCTCTTCGAGCTCCCGCTCGTCTGTACTGCCGGTCGAGGTACGCGGGCTCATGGCAGGCCCCGAATCGAAGAACCCGACTCGGGGACTGGAAGTCTACGCTACGGCGGGGTCCGACCGTCCGCGGAGCCGGCTCGAGTCGAGATCGCGCGCGACTCA
>JAWVZD010000594.1:0-1785 GCA_033722395.1 Thermoanaerobaculia bacterium
CGTCACCCTCGAGCGGATGGTCGATGGCGAGCACCGCCTTGGCGCCACCGAACGGCATGTCGAGAGCCGCCCACTTGCTGGTCATGCCACGGGCGAGGCGCATCGAGTCGAGCAGCCCGTCGGCCGGGTCCTCGTAGATCCGCATGCGACTGCCACCGGTCATGCGGCCGAGGCGATCGTCGTGCAGGGAGATGAAGATCCAGCTGCCGGTAGGACGATCGAATCGGACGATCACCCCGAGGCCGTCGAAGCTGGCCACCAGCTGGGACAGACGATCGCTCATGGGGGCGCATTCTACCTCGGCGGCGGACGCGGGTAGTGACCGTCGTCCCCTGGTAGGATGCGATCTCTTCGCTCTCCGCAGGGCGGGACGGCGATGCAGTGGGACGAGCAGACCTGGAAGGAGATGGCCGCGGTCGATCGCCGTCGTGTAGTCGCCGTGCTGCCGGTCGGGGCCGTGGAGGCGCACGGACCGCATCTGCCGCTGTCGACCGACCGGGTCATCGCCGAGGCGATGGCGCGAGCCGCCTGCGAGCGGTTGCGAGCGGCCGGTCGGCTCGCCTTCCACCTGCCGCCGATCGAGTACACGGCGGCGCCGTTCGCCGACGGTTTTCCCGGCACGCTGAGCGTGCGCGCGGAGACGGTTACCGAGCTGGTGGTCGACATCGGCCGGGCGCTGGCCGAGCAACGGGTCGGCTGCCTGGCGATCGCCAACGCCCATTTCGACCCGGCCAACCGGAGGGCCATCGGTCGGGCGGTGGAGCGGCTCGACGCGGCGGGGGCGCCGCTGACCGTCTTCCCGGACGTGACCCGCAAGCCGTGGGCGTCGCGGCTCGGGGACGAGTTTCTGAGCGGAGCCTGTCATGCGGGCCGCTACGAGGGCTCGATCGTCATGGCGAGCCGGCCCGACCTGGTGCGAGAGGGGATCCGTCGCGGTCTGGCGCCCTTCGAGCGCTCGCTCTCCGAGGCGATCCGCGCCGGCAAGCAGAGTTTCGAGGAGATCGGCGGAGACGAAGCCTACTTCGGTGATCCGGCGGCGGCCAGCGCCGGGGAGGGCGAGCGCACCATCGGGGTGTTGGGCGAGATCGTCTGCGAAGCGGTACTCCAGCGTCTCGCTGAGCGGGCCTGAGCTCGCCCGTCCGTGGCGCCTCTCCTCAGGCGTCGCCCCGGTTGTAGGTGTCGACGAGACCCCGCAGTGATGCGAGAACGGTGGCGCGGCGAGCCTTCAGGCGGCGCGCTGGTGACCCTTCGCCGCGCAGCAGCAGGTAGGCGCGGCTCTCGAAGACGAGGCGCTCGAGACGCTCTTTGAGCTGGAGCGCGATATAGCCGGTGAACGGCGCGACGACGGCGAAGGGCGCGGCCAGGCTCCAGCCGCCGAGGCGCCACAGCCAGTAGGCACCGCAAGCCCACCACAGCGGGAAGAGAAAGAGCGAGATCATCAGTTTGTAGGAGGCGTGCTGGTCGCGGTCCAGCGGCAGCGCGGCGACGGTCCATCGCGGTAGGTGGTAGGGCAGCCAGTGCAGTACGGCGCCGACGATCCCGACCGGCAGTAGAACGAGCAGGTCGACGATCGCGCGCAACAGGAATCGGGCCACCAGGGCCGGTGGGTACTCCGAGGCGACTTGGCGATCGGTCAGACCGGTCAGGTCGAGAAGGCGAGCGTACTGCTCGATCTCGCGACGCACACGGCCGGTCTCTTCCGGGTAGCGCTCCCGGATCTGCGCGTAGCCCTCGGCGAAAGCACGCTGGAACGGCAGATGGGCCGACAGGCTTCCGCTCGGCGGC
>JAWVZD010000595.1:0-1773 GCA_033722395.1 Thermoanaerobaculia bacterium
GACCGGCGCGCAGGCTGTCGCAGCAGCCGTTGGAGGTGACGAGCCCCTCGCCGGCGGCGCGCCAGCTCGCGCAGGCCTCCTTCAGGGCGTCGAGATCCCGGCTCACCTCGCTGCTCATTGACCTAGCCTACCCGCTCGTGCGACCACCCCGCCAGATGACGGGGATCGCGCCCGCCGGACGAGCGAGGGCCTCGTCGGATCGGAGGCGACCGCGAGGCTCGGCTGCTCCAGGTAGCCGAACGCAACGACCGCCCGGACCCGCGCTACTCTGCCGGACCCGAGAACTGATAGACGGCGCGTACGCCGCCTTCCTCCTGCTCGGTCAGGTTGACCATCAGCCAGCGCTCGCCGGCCTCACCCGAGAGCATCAGCGTGTGACCCTGCGGCCCCGAGCTCTCGTTGCGCTGTGGATCGATCCCGAGCGCCTCGAACTCCGCCTCGAAGTAGGCTGCCACCGCGTCCCAGTCGTCGCCGCTCGTCATCCAGCCGCTTCCCGAGATCTGGCCGTCCTGCACGATCACGGCGTTGGTGCCGTGCTCCTCGGCACCGGAATAACCCGGCCCGGGCACCCAGACGGGCAGGTTCTCCGATCCCATGGCGCCGTAGGTGGCGCGATTGCCCGACTCGTCGGTCATCGTGATCACGCCGCCCTCCTCGCCGGCGGCTCCCAGATCGAGTGTGACGTCCTCGCCGTCACTACTCTTGAACTGGAGCTTGCCCTCCTCCCAGTCCTCGTAGCTCATCGTCATGGTCTCGCCGGTCGCCTTGTCGCGGACGGTCATCTCCTTCTCGTCGCTTTCCACCAGCTCGAGCTGCGGATTCATCTTGACCGCCATCTCGGCCGTCGCCCGCGCCGGGTTCTCCTTGAAGTCGCCGGCGACGTCCTTGACCTTCCCGGCAATGAAGAACCCCCCGACCGTCATCGCCAAGACCACCAGGACGACCAGTGCGCCACAACCGATGGCGATCCAGGCGACCGGTCCGAGTCCCTTCTTTTCTTGCTGAGCAGGTAGTTCTCCGTTGGTCATCCCTCTCCTCCGTTCGATGTTCGATTCCTCGTGGTGCGACTCCACCCTGATGGCGGTGCCGCTTCAGGCGACGAGGCGGTACTTGCGCAGGTCGAGCTCCTCGGCGAGCAGGTCGGGCATCGCAGCGAGCGCCTGCTCGACGTGCTCGGCCTCGAAGTGTGCCGCCAGCGCCGCCTCGTCCCGCCACTCCTCGACGAAGGTGAACTCCGCTGGGTCTTCGAGATTGCGCAACAGTTCGTAGTGGATACACCCCTCCTCGGCCCGCGTCGCCTCGACCAGCCCCTCCAACAAGGCTTCGAGGGCCGCCTCCTTGCCGTTTTGCGCCCTCAATCGTGCGATCACTCGCAAGGTCTCTTCCATCTTCGGTCCCTCCTTTCGGGTTCTCGGCGAGCTGTCTCCGATGCTGTTCGACCCCACACCCTCGGGGTCGAGACGGACGCTATTGTAACCGGCCCGACTCGCTTCGCGCCGAGCTCGACCTCGGCCGAAATCGCGAAGGGTCGCTTTCTGCCTAGTGAGCCGGTGCTGCGAGCCGGGGCCGACCCGCTCGCCTCCGCGGTCCGCGCCACGCTAGCATCGGAGTCCGAAACGGGAGGATGCACATGCGAAGACTCGCAGTATCGATCGGAATCGTCAGCCTACTCCTCGGTGGCGCGCCGCTCACCGCCCAAACCGATTCACCTGCCGTGGTCGAGGAGCTGGCCCGCCTCAACGCGACGCTCGGCGAGCTGCGCGACCTGTTGGC
>JAWVZD010000596.1:0-1761 GCA_033722395.1 Thermoanaerobaculia bacterium
ACCGACGGCGAGCAGGCCTGGTCCCGCGAGGGCGATTCCGTGCTCGAGACGGCGCCGGTGGGAGCGGGTGCCAACCGTCTCTCGGCACGCGCCGTCTACGGCTACCTGCCGGAGTTCGTGGAGAGGGAACCACTCTGGCGAGAGCGCTCGCTCGCCACCGAGGTCGGGCTCCTCGAATCGACGACGGTCGACGGCGAGCCGTGCGACGTCGTCCGGGTCGCCATCGAGCTCGATCGCGGAGAGACCTCGGAGATCGTCTGGACGATCGCCCGGACCGATCGTCTACCTCGTCGCGGCAGGTGGGTGGCGGAGTTCACCGCACCGGAGGGGATGGTATTCACCCTCACCGACCTCCGAACCGGCCTCGAGCTACCCCGGAGTTTCTTCGCTCCACCGACCGAGCCCGACGCCGAGAGAGTCGCGACCGTCGGGGTGGGCGACGTCGTTCCGGCCTGGACCCTCCCTCGACCCGGCGGCGGCTCGGTCAGCTCGGAGGAGCTCTCCGGACAGGTCGTCGTGCTGGACTTCTGGAACACCTGGTGCCCGACCTGCCGCAGCATCGCGCCGGCCACGCACGAGCTGGCGCGCCGACTCGAAGAGCGCGCCGTGCGCTTCTTCGGCGTGAACATCTTCGAAACCGGCGACCCCGTCGCCTACTGGGAGGAGACCGCGCCGCCGTATCCGATGCTGCTCGAGGGCGAAGAGCTCGGCCGCCGCCTCGACCTGCCGTGGCAACCGGGAATCGCCGTTGTCGGGCCGGACGGCATCCTGCTCCACAAGCAGTTGGGAGCGTCGCCGGATCGGCTCGAGCGCGTCCTAGAAGCCGTCGAGAAGGGCCTCTCGCAACGGAGCGGGGCAAACACGGCGAGCAGGTGAGCGCTCAGAAGCCGCGTAGCGCGGTCGCCTTCTCGACCCGCTCGACGGCGATGGCGTAGGCCGCCAGGCGATAGCTCACCTCGTCCTCGGCCGCCCGCGCCCGGACGTCGCTCCACGCCTGGCTCATCACCTCGGCCAACTCGTCGTCGACGCGCTCCTCGCTCCAGCGATAGCGCTGACGGTTCTGTACCCACTCGAGATACGACACGGTGACGCCGCCGGCGTTGGCCAGGATGTCCGGCACCACCGGGATCTCCCGTTCGGCGAGGACGGCGCCGCCGCCCGGCGTCGTCGGCATGTTGGCCCCCTCGACCACCAAACGAGCATCGACGTCGGCGGCCGTGCTCTCGTCGAGCACCCCGCCGATGGCGGCCGGAACGAGCACGTCGACCTCCAGGGCCAGTAGATCGGCATTGCTGATCGGCTCGCCGGAAGCGTCCGCCTCGGCGAGGTCGAAGTCGCCGCCGGCTTCGCGGCGGGCGGCGCCGAGCGCGTCGATGTCCAAGCCGTCGCCACGGAACAGGCCGCCCTCCGAGTTGCTCACCGCGACCACCGAGGCACCCTGGTCCCGCAGGAACTCGGCGGTGAAGCTGCCGACGTTGCCGAATCCCTGGATCGCTACGCGCATGCCGTCGCTCTCGATCCCTTCGGCGCGTGCCGCTTCGCCGGTGATCTGGGCCACCCCGCGACCTGTCGCGGCCTCGCGGCCCGGCGAGCCGCCGAGCTCGACCGGCTTGCCCGTCACCACCGCCGGCTCGTCCCCGTGCTGCTGGCTATAGGCTTCGAAGATCCAGGCCATCTCGCGCGCGCCGGTACCCATGTCGGGAGCCGGAATATCGAGATCCGGACCCAAGATCGGCATCAGGCGCCGCACGAAGCGCTTCA
>JAWVZD010000597.1:0-1753 GCA_033722395.1 Thermoanaerobaculia bacterium
GATCTGCACCACCTTGACGAGCGGCAGCGTCATGGTGCCGCCGAACGGCAGCTCGAGCCGCACGTCGGTGTCGCCGACCTGGTAGCCGTCGACCTTGAGGAAGTCCCCCGAGGCGAGGACGACGATCTCGGCAGCCGAGGGCGTCGCCGCCGCCAGCATGAGGGTCAAGCCCGCGGCCAGGCCGAGCCCGCGGAGCCTCCGAGAGCGCCTTCGGAGCCGCCGGCTCATCCGCCGCCGTCACCGTGGCGCGAGCGCGGATGGAACCGGTCGTAGAGATCCCGCAGGCGCCGCTCGTGGATGTGGGTGTAGATCTGCGTCGTCGAGATATCCGCGTGTCCGAGCATCATCTGGACGGCGCGCAGATCGGCGCCGTGCTCGAGCAGGTGGGTGGCGAAGCTGTGGCGCAGCGTATGGGGGGAGAGCGACGGCAGACCGGCCTCGGCGGCGTGGCCCTTCAGGATCTTCCAGAAGCCCTGGCGCGTCAGCGGTCCGCCGCGGTGGTTGACGAAGACCGTCTCGTGGCGTCCGCTGGCCAGGGCCGGTCGGACGTCGGCGAGGTATCGGCCGACCCAGCGCTCGGCCGCTTCGCCCACCGGCACGACCCGCTCCTTGCCCCCCTTGCCGTAGGCGACCAGGAAGCCGAGGTCGAGGCGGAGCTGCGGCAGCTCGAGGCCGACCAGCTCGCTCACCCTGAGGCCGGCGGCGTAGAGCAGCTCGAGCATCGCCTTGTCGCGCACCCCGAGCTTGGTCTCGGTGTCGGGCGCAGCGAGCAGCGTCTCGACCTCCTCTTGCGACAGCACTTTCGGCAGGCGGCGCCACAGACGTGCCGGCGACAGGTTGACCGCCGGGTTGTCGTCGCGCTCCCCCATCTCGACCAGATGGGCGTAGAAGCCGCGGATCGCCACCAGCGCGCGGTTCACGGTACGCGGCGACAGACCGGAGCGCCTGAGGCGCTGCAGGTGCTCGGAGAGGGCCCGCTGATCGGCCTCGAGCAGGTCGGTCTTCCCCCGCTCGACGAGATCGCTTCCCAGGCGCTCGAGATCGCGCCCGTAAGCCTCGACCGTCCGCGGCGCCAGGCCGCGCTCGAGCGTCAGGCTGTCGAGATACCGACCCAGAACCCGCTCCCACAGCGCCTCGCGCCGCTCGGACCCGCTCATCGACGCCCGCTCGATCAGGCGCTCCGGGCGGCGAGCTCGGCGCCGTGCTGGCGGCAGATGGCGGCGATCTCCTCCTCCTCCAGGACCCTCGGCGACTCCTTGGCACGCGCGAAGACCGCCTCCACCAGGGCCTCGGAGGGCTCGACGCCGTGCTCCTCGAGCCAGTGGACGACGTTCGACACACCGCTCATCGGACCCACCTCGACCGACTGCCGACGGCCGAACAGATGGGCCGGCACGCCGGAGTAGACCAGGTCGGCCAGCCAGTCGTCGCCCTTCTTGCGCGCCTTGATGATGGCGGCGGCGTGGACGCCCGTGGCGGTACGGAAGGCGTCGCGGCCGACGACGGGGTAGTTCTCGGGAAGGGGGACGCCGGTGGTCTCCGCCACCAGCTCGCAGTAGGCCGCCAGGTCGGAGAGATCGCGGTCGATCCAACCCAGGAGCTGCATGTTGACCAGCAGCAGGTCGATCGGCGTGTTGCCGACCCGCTCGCCGATGCCGAGCGCCGTGCCGTGGAGCCGGTCGGCCCCCGCCGCCGCCGCGGTGAGCGAGTTGATGATCGAAAGGCCCCGGTCCTTGTGGCCGTGCCAGTCGAC
>JAWVZD010000598.1:0-1745 GCA_033722395.1 Thermoanaerobaculia bacterium
CGCTATCGAGCGACCGATCGTCGCCGGCGTCTACACCAACCGGCTGCGCCGGGGGATGGGGTTGTTCGCCGATCCGACGGTGATCTACGCCCTCAAGCTCGCCGGCTCCTGGGACGGCAACCTGCGGCGCGCCGATCTCGAGATCGATTCACCCTACAACACCTATCGCTACGGCGGCCTGCCGCCCGGACCGATCTCCTCTCCGGGCCTCGCCAGCCTTCTGGCCGCGGCCGAGCCGGCCGAGGTGCCCTATCTCTATTTCGTCAGTCGGAACGACGGCTCGCACGTCTTCTCGCGCAGCCTGGCAGAGCACAACCGGAACGTCGAGATCTGGCAGAAGCGCTACTGGCGCGAGCGCTGGGCGCGGGAGCGTGCCGCCGAGCGGCAAGATGCCGGCGGCGACGATCATTGACACGGGTGGCCCGGTTCGATAGCAAATGGGGTACGGTAGAGAGGGTGTAATCCTCCGCGAATCAGCTACTTACGGATGGCCCCCCACCGAAGGACGGTAAACCATGGCAGCCCGCGAGCTGGGACCCTATCTACTGCTGCGCAAGCTCTCTGAGGACGCTCTCGGCGAGATCTACCGAGCCGGGCAGAAATCGGGTGACGACGTCGAGCGCGTCGTCCTGCTCTACTTCTTCAAGGCGAAGCGCGACGACGCCACTTGGCTGGCCGAGACCGCGACCGTCGGCCGGCGTGCCCTCAAGGGGCTCTCGTCGCCGTTCCTGGGCGAGGTCGTCGACTCCGGCGAGGAAGCCGGCTCGGCCTATCTGAGCTACGAGTACGTCTCCGGCGTCGGCCTTCAGGAGCTCATCCGGCAGGCGCGGCAGTCCGGCGCCCCCGTACCGCTCGAGGTGGCGCTCCACATCGTCGATCGGATCGCCGCCGGCCTGCTCGCCGCCTGGGAACACGAGTCGAGGATGCTGCACGGTTTCGTCGTGCCACAGCTCGTCAGGCTGTCGAACGAGGGTGAGGTGCGCCTGCTCGGCATCGAGGTTGCCAGTCGCCTACGCCGACTGCTGACCGATCCCGAGCTCGAGGCCGAGGTGCGCAGCTATCTCGCCCCCGAGGTCGTCCCCCAGAGTCAAGCAGCCACCACCGACGACGTCTACTCTCTCGGAGCGGTGCTCTACTCCCTGGCGACCGGCGAGCCGCTGTCGCCCGAAGACGACCCGCTGGTCCGCGTCGGCGAGGCGACGACAGCGAACGGCAAGCCGCTCCCGGAGGAGATCCTCGATCTCCTCCGCACCAGTCTCGCTCCGGCTCAGAGCCGAGCCCGACTGCCCGAATGGCGCGCCGAGCTCAACGATCTGGTGCTCTCGGAGAGCTACGACGCCACCTCCTTCAATCTGGCGGTCCATCTGCACCAACTCTTCGGCGAACGACTCGAGGAGGAGAGCGACGCCGGCATAGCTCCGACCTCCACAGCGGTCGCCTCCACCCGCTCCGGCGAACCAGCGGCGGGGGAGGACGCATCGCCGCAGGCGACGGACTCCGCCCGAGCGGCCGACAGCGCGGTCGGCAGAGCGCCCGTCGAATCCATCGCCGGGTCCCTCGGAGAGTCACCGGCCATACCGATCGAGACCGCCGACGATCTCGACGGACCCGGCGCCGCCCCGGAGGGATCGGATCGTCGATTCCTGGTCGCCGCGGCGCTCGTCGTGCTCCTGGTCGCGGCCGGCGCCGCCTACTTTCTCACCCGGTCGGACGAGCCCACCGTCGAGCAGGCGGCGACCTCGCCG
>JAWVZD010000599.1:0-1717 GCA_033722395.1 Thermoanaerobaculia bacterium
CCGATCCGGGCGCGGTGCCCGACAGCACTCGCCGGGCGCTCGAACCGATCATCGGACCCTATCTCGGAGGAGACGAGAGCTGAGCTCGGACCTCCGTCTCTTACTGACGAACGACGATGGGGTAGACGCCAAGGGCCTGCGGGCTCTGGCGGAGGCGCTCCGCTCGATCGGCGAGGTTACCGTCGTGGCCCCCGACCGCGAGCAGAGCGCCACCGGCCACTCGTTGACGCTCGACCGCCCGTTGCGACTGCGGGAGCTCGGGGAGGGTGTGCACGCCGTCGACGGTACGCCGACCGATTGCGTCAACCTGGCGATCCTCTGGCTGATGGAGGAGGAGCCGCCCGACCTGGTGGTCTCCGGCATCAACCACGGTCTGAACCTGGGAGACGACGTCACCTATTCCGGTACCGTCAGCGCGACCTTCGAGGGTGTCCTTCTGGGTGTGCCCTCGATCGCCTTCAGCCAGCAGCTCGAGTCCGGCTTCTCCTTCGAGCGCTCGGCCGAGATCGCGGCCCGGCTGGTCGGCAGGCTACTCGCCGAGGAGCTGCCGCGCGACCTCCTGCTCAACGTCAACCTACCGGCCGCGTCCCCGCGCGGCGTCAACCTGACGAAACTCGGCAAGCGCGTCTACCAACAGGTGATCGCCGAAAAGAAGGACCCGCGCGGCCGGCGCTACTTCTGGATCGCCGGCACGCCCGAGTGGCAGGAGGAAGCCGGATCGGATCACGAGGCGATCAGCGACGACAGGGTCTCGGTGACGCCGCTCCACCTCGACCTGACCGACTACGACCGCTTGCGGGCCGACCCCGACGAGCTGCTCGAGCGGCTGCGCGAGCCCGACTGATGGCATCCCGCGGGAAATTTTCCATCCAGCGCGATCGGCTGGCGCGCTTCCTGGCCGAGCGGCGCGGCATCCACGACCAGCGCGTGATCGAAGCCTTCCGGCAGATCCCGCGCCATCTCTTCGTACCGCGTCACCTCCATACCCAGGCGTACGGCGATCACGCTCTGCCGATCGGGCACGGTCAGACCATCTCGCAACCGTACATCGTCGCCCGCATGACGGAGCAGCTCGAAGTCGGCCCGGACGATTCGGTGCTCGAGATCGGCACCGGCAGCGGCTACCAGACGGCGATCCTCGCTACCCTGGCGCGCCGCGTCTACAGCCTCGAGCGGATCCCGGAGTTGGCGCGCCAGGCGATCGACCGCATGCGCCAACTCGGCATCGAGAACGTCAAGATCCAGGTCTTCGACGGCACTGTGGGCTGGAGCGAGATGGCACCGTTCGATCGCATCCTGGTCACCGCCGGTGCGCCGTCGGTACCGCAGAGCCTGCTCGAGCAGCTGGCCGACAGCGGCCGGCTGCTGATCCCGGAAGGGGGTCGTGAGACCCAGCGGCTGACCCTCTACGACAAGCGGGGAGACGAGATCGTGCGGCGTGAGGGCGAGCACGTCATCTTCGTCCCCCTGATCGGCCGGCAAGGCTGGGATCCGGAGGACTGAGATGGGAGTGATCGACGCCCTGCGGGAGACCCTCCATCGCATGCTCGCCTGGGTCGAGGCCTTCGCAGCCACCCCGTACGGTGGCTGGGCGCTGTTCGTCATCGCCTTCGCCGAGTCGAGCTTCTTCCCGATCCCACCCGACGTGTTGCTCATTCCGCTCTGCCTGGGAGACCCGTCCCGATCGGTCTGGTTCGCCTTCCTCTGCACCGTCGGC
>JAWVZD010000600.1:0-1687 GCA_033722395.1 Thermoanaerobaculia bacterium
GGGCCGCCGAACGAATCACGGCGCCAGAGGAACCGACCTCCGTCGCGCCGCCTCCCGTCCTTGACGCCGCCTCGCCGGCACTCCAGAATAGGTCGTCCATGAGCGAGTCCGGGCCGGAGCCGATCCGCATGCTGATCAAGGGGCTGATGCTCGACCCTTCGTCGAACGTTCCCATCGTCATCCTGCGCGACGAGGAGAACTCGGTCTTCCTGCCGATCTGGATCGGCGTGTTCGAGGCCAACGCCATCGCTATCCAGATGGAGGACGTCGAACCCCCTCGGCCCCTGACCCACGACCTGCTGCGCTCCGTGCTCGAGACTCTCGAGGCCGAAGTCCGCGAGATCCTCATCTCGGAGCTGCGCGACAACACCTTCTACGCCCAGCTCCACCTGGTGACACCGAGCGGAGACAAGGTGGTCGACTCGCGGCCGAGCGACGCCATCGCCCTGGCGCTGCGAGTCGAAGCGCCGATCTTCGTCCTGCCCGACGTCCTCGAGCGCGCCAAAGCGGTCGAGCTGGCGACCTCCGACGAGGAGCGCCTTCGCAAGTGGCTCGAGGACGTCGATCCGGAAGACCTCGGCAAGTACGAGATGTGACGTGGCGCCAGGCGACGAGCCTGGCACGCGCCCAGTACCTTCAGACATCGCCCGCGCGCCCACTCGCGCGTACGCGTCGCATTTGATCGGAACCCTGGTCCGAGCAGGGTGGAGAAGTGCGATGTCGGCACGCCGACAAGATCTGAAGTGATACTTGAGGAGCGGTCGCCACCGGGGTCTTGACCCGCCGAGCAAGCGGTCGTAGACTCCGTGAACTCTCGATGATCATCGCGATCGCGAACCAAAAGGGTGGCGTGGGCAAGACCACGACGGCGGTGAACTTGGCGGCCGCCTTCGCCTCGAAAGGCGCCGAAACCCTTCTGCTCGACCTGGATCCGCAGGCCAACAGCACCCTGTCGTTCGTCGAAGTCGACCGGCAACGTCCGAGCCTCTTCGAGGCGATCACGGAGCCCGATATGGCGCTCGACGACGTGCTCGTGCCGGCCGACAAGACCGAAAACCTGACCATCGGCCCGTCGAGCCTCGCCCTGGCCAAGATCGAGGTCTCGCTGCTGGGCGATCTCGACAGCCATTTCAAGCTGAAAGACCTGCTCGAGCCGGTCGCACAGCGCTACGACTACATCGTCATCGACACACCGCCGGCGCTCGGCTTGCTGACGGTCAACGCCCTGGTCGCCGCCTCGCACGTCCTGATCCCGATCCAGAGCAGCTACTACGCCCTCGAAGGCACCGACGATCTGCTCGACACCATCGAGCGCATCAAGGCGCGCGCCAACCCGCAGCTGCAGATCCTCGGTGCTCTGCTGACCCTCTACGACCGCCGCACCATCCTGTCGCGCGACACCCGCAAACAGGTCAAGAAGGCGTTCGGCGACAAGCTCTTCGACACCATCATCACCAAGAGCGTGCGGCTGGAAGAGAGCCCCGCCTACCGGGAGCCGAACTTTTCCTTCGCGCCGCGGTCGTCCGGGGCGTTCCAGTACTACAAGCTGTCGGAGGAGGTGCTGAGCCGTGTCTAGCAGTGAAACGAAGCGTCGGGGCCTACCCAGCGACGTCAAGATGCGCCATCGTTCCCATTTCGTCGACGAGCTGAGCACGCGCGACGGGCCGTCGATCGGCCGAATCGTACC
>JAWVZD010000601.1:0-1677 GCA_033722395.1 Thermoanaerobaculia bacterium
ACGGCGAGGCGGTACGGATGGTGCTCGACACCTTCGAGGGGTTCCATCCCCGGATCGCCGCCGCGGCGCGGCGCGTGTTCGACGAGGGCCACATCGACAGCGAGATCCGCAAAGGGAAGCGCGGTGGCGCCTTCTGCCTGACCGTGACCCCCGAGCACACGCCGTGGGTGCTCGCCAACTACACCGGCGAGCCGCGCGACGTCGCTACCCTGGCGCACGAGCTCGGTCACGCCGTCCACAGCATGCTGGCCGAGGAGCACTCGGTGCTGACCCAGCACCCGGTGCTGCCGCTCGCCGAGACCGCCTCGGTCTTCGCCGAGATGCTGCTGACCGAGCGCCTGCTCGACGAGGAGACGAGCCCGGCGGCGCGCCGCGAGCTCCTGGCGACGGCGATCGACGACACCTATGCGACGGTGTTGCGTCAGGCCTACTTCGTGCTCTTCGAGAAGCGCGCCCACCGGGCGATCACCGAGGGTCGCTCGCCCGAGGAGCTCGACGAGATCTACTTCTCTCTACTCGAGGAGCAGTTCGGCGACAGCGTCGAGCTCGCCCCCGAGTTCGCCCGCGAATGGATCTCGATTCCGCACATCTTCCACACCCCGTTCTACTGCTACGCCTACTGTTTCGGCCAGCTCCTGGTGTTGGCGCTCTACCGCCGCTTCAAGGAGGAGGGCGAGGCGTTCAAGCCGGGATATCTGAGGCTGCTGGCGCACGGCGGCTCGGCCCGCCCGGCCGAGATTCTCGAGGAGGCCGACGTCGACATGACCAACGCCGACTTCTGGCGGGGCGGCTTCGAGGTGATCGAGGGGATGGTGGAGGAGCTGGAGGAGATGGAGTGAGGGAGCAGGCTTCCGCCCCGGCCTCCGGGATCCCAGCGCTCGTCTCCGCCCGCGCCGGCGGCGTGTCCCGCGTCCGGTCGCACGGCGTTCCACCTGCGCGGAGACCGCTGACATAGAATGAACGTTCTCGCGGCCGGGCTCGATCCCAGAGAGTGTAACGACAGCTCTCGGGTCTTCGTTTCGTAACGACCCCCCAGCCGCAAGCCGGAAGTCGTTTTCCTCTCCGGGAGGCACCCTCGAGATGAGCATTGCAGACATCCGTACCACCCCCGCCGATGCCGACGAGCGCGACGTCGATCCTCAGGAGACCCAGGAGTGGCTCGACGCGCTCGAGGCGGTGATCGAGCAGGACGGCCCCGAGCGGGCGCACTTTCTGATCGAGGCGCTGGTCGACAAGGCGCGGCGGCGCGGTGCCTATCTGCCCTACAACGCCACGACCGCCTATCTCAACACCATCCCGCCGCACCAGGAGGCGAAGCGGCCGGGCGACCCGGCGGTCGAGCGGCGCATCAAATCGCTCAGCCGCTGGAACGCCATCGCCATGGTGGTCAGGGCAAACCGCGAGCACGCCGGACTGGGAGGTCACATCGCCACCTACGCCTCGGCGGCGAACCTGTTCGAGATCGGCTTCAACCACTTCTTCCGCGCCCGCAGCGAAGAGCACGATGGCGATCTGGTCTTCCTGCAGGGCCACAGCTCGCCTGGGGTCTACGCCCGCGCCTTCCTCGAGGGACGGCTCTCCGAGGAGGACCTGACGCGGTTCCGCCGCGAGGTGGGCGAGGGCGGCCTGTCGTCGTATCCGCACCCGTGGCTGATGCCCGACTTCTGGCAGTTCCCC
>JAWVZD010000602.1:0-1659 GCA_033722395.1 Thermoanaerobaculia bacterium
GCTCGCTGGGGGGGGGGGGGGCCCGGGTGGCGCCGCCGGTGGGCGGCCGTGGCGGGCGGGGGCGCGGGGCGGCCCCGTGCGCTGGCGATGCGCGTGGCGGTCGCGGGGGCGCCCGGCCCCACGCCGACCCTGACCTTCGACGAGTTCTGGGACTGGCTGATTCGCCACCCCAACTGCATCTTGCGGGCCGGATCGCGTGACTGCGTGATCTACGATGACGAGGACTACCACTGGCACTTCGCGGTCGAGGCGCCGGACATGCCGCTGGTCCAGGTGATCCGAGGAAAGCGCCTGGTCGGCGAGCTGTTCATCCCGTCCGACGAGGTGGCGTACGTCCAAGGGACGCCGGGCGAGGGCGAGGGCGAACACGTCTTCGATCTGATCGTCGAAGGCGAGTCGGAGCGTGCCGTGGTCTGCTTCTTCGTTCTGTCGCACAGCTACGACGGCGACGGTGCGCTCGAGTCCGATCTCTCGAGGCATCTGATCCACTAGAAAGGAAACGACATGAGGATCGCGAGCATTACACCCTTGATCGCGGCCGTGACGCTGCTGACCGCGGCGCCGGCGACGAGTGACGAGCCGGAGGCTCCGCAGGAGCTGCTGCCGAATCAGGTCGAGGTCGCAGAGGGGGTCCTGGCCGGCGGACAACCGTCGGCCGAGCAGCTCGAGGCGCTTCGCGCAGCGGGCTACCGGGCCGTCCTCAACCTGCGTACCGAGAGGGAGGAGGGGCCGGGGCAGGAGACGGCGGAGGCCGTGGGCCTGGAGTTCGAGCGTCTGCCGATCGACGGTTCCGCCGGGCTCGACGAGGCCAACGCACGCCGCTTCGCCGAGCTCCTCGACGCCATGGAGCGACCGCTCGTGGTGCACTGCGGTAGCGGCAACCGGGTGGGGGCGCTGTTCGCCCTGAAGGCTTATTACGTCGACGGTCAGGACGCGGAGGCGGCACTCGAGACCGGCCGCCGGGCCGGGCTTACCGGCCTCGAGGAGGCGGTGCGCCGGCAACTCTCCGCAGACGCCTCCGACTCGTAGAACGCGCCGCGAGCGACTGATAGATACTCGACCGGCGCGGGGTTCTCTCCGACCGGTTGCACGCCCTCGGGCGCGGCGAAATACCCGGCCGGGTGGGACTCGCCACTACCCGGACGAGGATGGCGCGGATCCCATCGAAGGGACAGAGTGACCGTGGTACGACCGGTGGCTCGGGGCGTTGTCGGTCGTTCCCGGTCGAGCGGCGGATTCACTTCGCGCCCAGGCCGAGAGAGATCGGGTTCTGCTGGCTCGCCTCGAGCCACCACTTTTTCGGAGCGCGCCATGATCCGTGTCGGCACCGTGCTTTGCCCGGTCGATCTGGGCCCCACGAGCGAGTCCACGGTGCGGCTCGGTTCGATCCTCTGCGAACGCCTCGGCGCTCGCCTCGTCCTGCATCACAATCTCGACTCTCGTCCGCCCGGCTTTCTCTCCGTGCGTTGGATGTGGTCGGAGGATCACGAAGACGACGCGGCTCGGCAGGCCGACTCGGCACCCGAGCGTCTGCGCGAGCTGATGGCCGGTGTGTCGCCTCCTGTCGAGATGGAGGCGAAGCTCACCCGCGGCCCGTTCGAGGAAAGCCTGCGCCAGGTCGTCGAGCACGTCGGGGCCGAGCTCATCGTCATGAGTACC
>JAWVZD010000603.1:0-1650 GCA_033722395.1 Thermoanaerobaculia bacterium
GAGTCGGGTCCCACGCCTCCAGGACCTCGCCCATGCCGCCGCGGCCGATCGGCTTCCCGGTGTCGTATCGCATCGCTCGAGCCCCGGCGACCAGCCCCCCGCACCTCTCTCGGAAACCCCCTCTCTCGGCAGACCGCGCCGACCGAAGCAAGAACCGAAGAATAGCAGCCGCTCGCCGCAATCTCGGTGATACGAACCGGCTCGAGATCTCCCGTCGGCACCCACCGGGAAGGCGCAGGTGAGCCAGCTGGCGATGCTAGACTGTCGGCCCATCATGCTCTGTCGGCTCACCGTCGAGGAGGGTGGGCAGCGTCGGCGCTTCGACCTCGGCCTCGGCGAGCATCTAGTCGGTACCTCCTCCGACTGCGCCGTGAGGCTCGGGCATCCTGCGGTATCGCGCCGGCACGCCAAGCTCGATATCTCGGAGAAGGGGGTCGTGCTCACCGACCTCGACTCGAGCAACGGCACCCGCGTCGACGGCGAGAGCATCGCCGACGCCGGACGGCAGCTGGCGCTGCCGGCCGAGATTACCTTCGGCACCGTCGCCGCGCGCCTCGAGCCGCTCGACGCCGCCGACGCCGCTGCGGCGATCCACTTCCAATCACCCCAGAGCGCAGAAAACCGAAGTGTGGCCGCCGCGGATCGGACCTCGGAGGAGCTGTCGGCCGGATCCCACACCTCGACCGCGGCTGACAGGCGCTCGGCGGCGACCACCGCCGGACTCTCTGGGTCACTCCGCTTCGTCAACCACGACCTGCCCGACCTCCTCGCCCGCCTGGCCGACGGCGAGGGCGCCGGAACCCTGGTGCCGGCCGTCGGGGCTGCCCTCTTCGAGCGGTTGCCCGTCGCCGAGCTCGAGATCGTCGATCGTTCCGGCGGCCGGCTCTTCACCGCCGAGAGGGGCGAGCTGCTCGAACCGCCCACTCCCAGCGGCGACGATCCCGACGCCGGCATCATCGAGCAGGGTCGCGTCCGGGCCGCCTTCGTCAACCAGGCTCATGCCGCTGCCTGGGAGCCGATGCTGGAGATCGCCGCCCATCTCGTCGAGGTCGCGGAGCAGCGCACCGGTGCCCGGCGCCGGCCGAAGGGTGAGGAGCCGCCGGCACCTTCGCCACCCGACCCGCCGACAGTGGTCGAGTCGGTGCGCCGGCTCTACGACGAGGCGCGGCGCATCGCCGCGAGCGATGTCGGTGTGGTCGTCGTCGGCGAGTCGGGGACCGGCAAGGAGCTCCTGGCGCGCTACGTCCATGCCGCCTCGCTGCGCCGCGAGGGGCCGTTCGTGGCGCTCAACTGCGCCGCCCTGCCGCGCGATCTCCTCGAATCCGAGCTGTTCGGCGTCGAGGCCGGAGCGGCGACCGGCGTGGCCGAACGGCCGGGACGCTTCGAGCTCGCCGACGGCGGCACCCTCTTCCTGGACGAGATCGGCGACATGGCGCTCGAGACCCAGGCCAAGATCCTGCGCGCGCTCGAGGAGGACGAGGTCTACCGCGTCGGCGCCGCCGAGCCGCGCCCGGCCCGGGTGCGCGTCGTCGCGGCGACGAACCGCGACCTCGACAGCCTGCTCCAGACAGATCGCTTCCGGCGGGATCTCTACCATCGGATCGCCGACTGGCGCGCCGAGCTGCCGCCGCTCCGGCGGCGGCGCGGCGA
>JAWVZD010000604.1:0-1642 GCA_033722395.1 Thermoanaerobaculia bacterium
CCCCGGCGCGACCTCCGAGCGATAGAGCTCCCAGCTTCGGTCCGCGCTGCGGGCCATCTCGTGGCGTTTCTCCTCGTCGTCTTCGGAGAACAGACAGAGCTCCACAGCCTCGGCGCCAGGGGCGACGAGGCGGAAACGGGTCCCTTCGCCGTCCCACTGCGCCCCCGGCCGGTTCCGTCTCGTCCCGCGGGTCGCCGTCGCTGCGGCCGAGCGTCGTTCGTGCGCACACATCGCGCGGCCGGTGCGGGTCCGTCGATATCGGGATCCGCGCGGCGGCCAGGCGACCGCCGATCGCGGCGAGTCGTCGCAGCCGTGCTGCGAGGTGGGCTCCGGGTGGAGTGTCGAGGCGCCAACACCACTGAGCCGATTCTCGCCCCGGATGGTTGAGGCGCGCCGCGGCTCCGAGGCCGAGGAGATCCTGCAGGGGAGCGACCGCGTCGTCGGCCGGTGACAGGACGGCGCTGCGCAGCAGGTCCCAGTGGACGGTTGCGGTCGAGCCACCGGTGTAGGCCAGGCAGCGGCTCGCCCGCTCCGAGTCCAGCTCGGCGAGCCAGGCCCGCGTCGGCGCATTGTCGTGCGTGCCGGTGTAGACGACGGCATCCTTCGGTACGCGATGCGGCAGGTGAACGCTCTCGGGATCGTCGAAGGCGAACTGGAGGACGCGCGTGGCGGGGAATCCGAGGCGTCGTCTCAGCCGCTCGACGGCGGGTGTGATGCGGCCGAGGTCTTCGGCCACCAGCGGTAACGAGCCGAGTTGTTTTCGGGCAGCGCGGAACGGACGCCCGCCCGGTCCGGCGACCCAGCGCCCCGCGGCCGCCGTCTTCGCGCCGGCCGGAACTGCCCAGTAGGCGGCATAGCCTCGAAAGTGGTCGAGTCGGAGGCGGTCGAATCGCGTCAGCGCTGCCGCCAGCCGGGCGGTCCACCAGCCGTAGCCTCCCTTGCCCATGTGGCGCCAGCGGTAGATCGGATTGCCCCACAGCTGACCGCTGTCGCTGAAGTCGTCGGGCGGCACACCGGCGACGAGGACCGGTCGGCCTGCCGGGTCGAGCTCGAAGTGCTCTCGGTGAGCCCAAACGTCGGCACTGTCGAGAGCCGGATAGAAGGGAAGGTCCCCCAGGATCTCGATACCGCGGGCCGCGGCGTGCCGGCGCAGCCCGTCCCACTGCGAGGCGAAGAGGAACTGTTCGAAGACGTGGTAGTCGATCTCTTCGCCCAGCTCGCGCTGCGCCGCGGCGAGGGCGACCGGATCGCGCAGGCGGAGATCCTCGGGCCAGTCGAGCCAGGAGCGTTCGTCGAACGATCGCTTGAGGGTGGCGAACGAAGCCCACTCCTCGAGCCAAGCGGTCTGCGCGGGGTGACGGCGGAACGCCTCGATCGCGTCCCGCATCGGGTCCCTTGGCGACAGGCGGCTCCAGGCGCGGCGCAGGAGTCTTTCCTTGAACGGCCGTACGGCGGCGAAATCGACCCGGTCTCGCTGGCCGGGCGCCTCCGGTCGCGCCTCGGCGGTGGTGAGCAGGCCGGCCTCGACCAGCGGCTCGAGATCGATCAGCAGGGGATTGCCGGCGAACGACGACAGAGCGCTGTAGGGCGAGTCGCCGTAGCCTGTCGGGCCCAACGGCAGCAGCTGCCAGACCGCCATTCC
>JAWVZD010000605.1:0-1636 GCA_033722395.1 Thermoanaerobaculia bacterium
CTTGAAGAGAATCAGCGTCGGGATGCTCGACACCTGATACTTGAAGGCGATCTCTTGGTTTTCGTCGACGTTGACCTTGGCGATCTGGACCTGGTCCTCCATCGACTCGGCCACCTCGTCGAGGATCGGCGCGATCATGCGACAGGGACCGCACCACTCGGCCCAGAAATCGACCAGCACCGGCTTGTCGGCGCCCAGCACCTCGTCTTCGAAACTACTGGTGGTGACGTTCGCGATCTTCTCACTCGCCATGATGGACTCTTCCTTTGCGCTGTGAATCGTATCGAAACGGAGAGGAGTCTCAGCGGGACTCCAGTGTCTGGTAACAACCGACGCGGCGAAAGTATTCTCTCGCCCGTTCGGCATCGTGCCCGATCTGCCGCTTGAGCTCTTCGACGTCGGCGAACGCACGCTCCCGACGCAGGCGGGCCCTTAGGCCGAGGGTGACGCGCGTGCCGTAGAGGTCGCCGTCGAAATCGAGAATATGACCCTCGACGACGCGCTGCATCTCGTCCTCGAAGGTCGGTCGCTTGCCGACGTTGACCACGGTCGGCCGCCAGCTCTCGCTGTCGGAGAGCAGGACTTCGCCGACGTAGACGCCGTCGGCCGGTAGAAGCTCGTTGTCGGGATGGAGGTTGATCGTCGGCCAGCCGAGGGTCCTGCCGCGTTGCGCACCCCGCACGACGATCCCCGACAGAGCGTACGGTCGACCCAGCATCTCGGCCGCCTCGGCGACATCGCCCGAGGCGATGGCGGCCCGGATCCGGGTGCTCGAGATCGGCTCGCCGCGATGGCATACCACGTCGACGCCGAAGGCCTCGAACTCGAAGTCGCGTCCCATGGCGGTGAGCAGTGAGAGATCGCCCTCGCGGCGATGGCCGAAGGTAAAACCGCGACCGACGTAGACCTCCTCGACACCGAGGCGCTGGTGCAACAGTTCGCGCACGAAGCGCCGCGCCGGCGTCTCGGCGAAGGAGGGAGTGAACGCTACCTCGACGAGGGCGTCGACCCCGGCGGTCTCGAGCAACTCCGCCTTCTGCTCACGCGTCGTCAGGAGCTGCGGCGCCCTCTCCGGCTCGATGATGCGCAGCGGATGCGGCTCGAATGTGACCACCGCCGACTTCGAACCGGTCTCGGCCGCCCGCCCGACGACCAGCTCGAGGATCTGCTGCTGGCCGCGGTGCAGGCCGTCGAAGTTGCCGATCGAAGCGATCGTGCCGTGCGGCAGGTCGTCGCGGCTGAAGCCGTTCTCGTAGACCTTCACCCGGCGGCCTCGCGACGCTCACCGATGGCGACCCCGGGGACGATCCCGTCGACGACGGTTGCGCTATCGTCGACTTCGCTCCGATCTCCGGTGAGCGGGCCCACGATCCCGCCGACGAGGTCGTCGGAGTAGGCGGCCGTGACCTCGACCTCGACGAAACTGGCAGCCGGAGCGATCCCGTCGTTGATCAGGATCGCTCCATCGATCTCCGGAGCCTGCCCTTGATGTCGGGCCAGGAGCAGGTGCTCCGTCTCCGGGTGCGGACCCTCGACCAGTGCCGCCAAGCGTTGGCCGACGAGTCTCTCTCGCCGCGCCAGGGCGATCGGGCGCTGGGTCTCCAGAAGGAGCTCGTGTCGCCGCGCGATCTCGCGC
>JAWVZD010000606.1:0-1634 GCA_033722395.1 Thermoanaerobaculia bacterium
CGAGCGGTGGTCGAAGACGGCGACCCCGAAAGCGCCGGCATTGCGAGCGCCATCGAGCGCGAGCTCGAGCTCGCCCGCCGGGCCGATCTCGTCTTCGCCGTCTCACCGGGCGAACTGGATGCGATGACCTCTCGCGGCGTCGAGCAGGCACGGCGGCTCGGCCACGCCGTCACGGCAGGCGAGACCACGACCCCGTTCGCTAAACGATCGGGCCTTCTCTTCGTCGGCAATCTCGACGAAGACGGCTCTCCCAACGTCGACTCGCTCGCTTGGTTCAGTCGGCAGGTGCTACCGCATCTTCCGGCCTCAGTCGTCCTTGAAGTGGTCGGCTCCTGCCTGTCGGTGCAGGCACGTGGCCTGGAGAGCGAGCGCATCCGCCTGCACGGCAGGGTCGAGGATCTCGAAGCCTTCTATTCCCGCGCCCGCCTCTTCGTCGCGCCGACGCGATTCTCCGCCGGTCTACCGATCAAGGTGCTCGACGCGGCCGCGCGCGGCGTGCCCGTCGTCGCCACCCAGCTGCTCGAACGCCAGCTCGGCTGGGAATCGGGAGTCGAGCTCCTCTCCGCGCCCCGCACCGATGCGCGCGAATTCGCCGCGCTCGTGACGGACGTCTACCGAGACGAGGCACTCTGGCAGCGACTACGGCAGGCGGCCCGAGATCGGGTGCTGCGGGACTGCTCCCCACGCCGTTTCGCGAACGATCTCCTCTCCGCTCTCGCGGCCATCGATCGACCGGCGCCCCGCCCGCCGACGAGCGAGTCGGCGGCGAGCTAGCCGTCGGTGCGCCGCCGCCATACCAGAGCGTAAACCAGCAGATTCACACCCAGGGCCAGGCCGGCGAGCAGCAACTGGTCGGAGCGCGTCAGGCCGCCTGGATAGAGCAGGTCGGCGAGGAGCCGCTCGATGAAATCGCCACTGTACCCCTCGCGCCCCGCAGCCCGCAGGAGAACGTTCTCCAGTGGAGTGAGCGGACAGATTCCACCGACGGCCTCGATGCCGACCCCCCAGGCGGCCGCCGGCAGATGGATCCACGCCGCGCGCGGCCACCTGAAGACCAGCAGGCCGCCGAAGACGACGAAGAGCACGAAGGCGACATGGAGGCTCAGGACCAGCTTCGCCGCCAACGCGAACAGCACCGGTCCGACTCCTCAGCCGAGCTGTCGCCGTCGCTTGGCGAGAAAGGCGCGTGTCTCGCGCACGATGACTCCCGAAAGCAACAGCAGCCCGATCAGGTTCGGCAGGGCCATCAGGCCGTTCATCACGTCGGAGAGCAACCAGACGAAATCGAGGCTCCGGATGGCTCCGTAGAATGTCGCCACGACGAACAGCACCCGATAGGGCACCACGGCCCGCTCGCCGAGCAGAAACGCCAGGCTCCGCTCGCCGTAGTAGCTCCAGCCGAGTACGGTCGAGAAGGCGAACATCGCCAAGCTGACAGCGACGATCGCTCCACCCCACTCTCCCAAACCGAGTCGGAAGGCCTCCTGCGTCATCGGTGCGCCGGTCTCGCCCGACTGCCAGGCTCCGGTCACCAGGAGCATCAACCCGGTGAAGGTGCACACCACCAGCGTGTCGATGAACGTCTGGGTCATCGACACCAGACCCTGCCGAGCCGGCTCGCGGGTCTCCGCCGC
>JAWVZD010000607.1:0-1630 GCA_033722395.1 Thermoanaerobaculia bacterium
CCGGTCTCGACGGCGTGGAACAGGTCCTTCGGGTCACCCTTCCAGTCGACCTCGCCCAGGACACGCTCGATCTCGGCGCGATGCTCCTCGAAGACCCGCACCAGGTCGATCTCGTTGATGGTCCCGTCTTCGACGAACTTGTTGGGGCCACCGAACTGGTTGATCGTGCATTCTTGTGCGTAAGTATTCCCGGGCAGGAAGAGGATCCCCGCTCCCAGCAAAGCCAGTAGTAGCCATCGTGGAGATGGTCTCATGGTCCCTCCTTGTCGCAATTCTCTATGCGGTCGTGCGACCGACCGGGGAATTCCGGTCTTCAGGCCGCGCCTCGGTTGAGATGCAAGCTCCTTGCCCAACGCTCGCCTCGAGCGTCGACATTTCAATGGTATCTGACGAACGACTCGTTTTGCACCACCGGTCGGGGTGGGATGCGTGGCACTCGCCGAACGGATGGCGTATCGTCGCGTCATGTCCGAGTACGATCCGCTGATCGCACGCCACGAAAACACGGTGTCGGACGATCTCGAGCGGGTGCAGCGTCACTTTGACGCGGCGCGCAGGCCGTATCTGTCGTCGCCTGTACCGTGGATCGCGTGGGCCCTGGTACTGCCCGCCGCGGCGCTTCTCACACCGTGGGTGACGACGCGCTTTGCCGAAGCCGGGGCCCTCTTCCTGTGGAGCGTCGCCGTACTCGTCGGAGGCGTGGTGGAGATCGGCTTCATGCTGCGCCGCCGCCGGCGGAAGAGGCCAACCCCTCTCGGCGGTTGGGTGATGCGACTGCAGGGCAATCAGTCGTTGGTCGGGCTGCTGTTGTCGCTCTTTCTCGTCTGGCACGATCTCGCCATCGCCCTGCCGGCCCTCTGGCTGCTTCTGATCGGTCACTCGTTCTTCCTGCTGGGAGGCCTCGCTTTCCGGCCGATGCGGCGGGCCGGAATCGTCTACCAGCTGGGAGGCGCTCTGGCGCTCTGGGCAGCAGCGCAACCGCTGCTCGTATTTGCCGCCACCACCGCGGTGGGCAACGGCATCGTCGCGCTGGCTCTGTGGCGCGACGGCGACTGATCTGCCGCTCGAGGGCGTCAGGTCGAGGCGAGCGTGCGACTCCCGCTCACGCGATCGGTGAGGGATCGCCCGGTCAGGGCCAGCAGACCGGGCAGGCCGAGCAGGAGCCAGGTGACGAGGCCGACGAGCCAGCGCAGCGCCGCCTGCTGCAGGGTGAGCGGCTCGCCGTCGTCGTCGCGACTCTCGATCCCGGCCCACTTCATGCCGGGGGTTCGACCCCAGAAGAGGAGGGGCAGGACCTGGTAGAAGAAGCCGAAGGCGATCCAGGTCGGCAGGTAGAAGGGCAGGTCGGAGAGTCGCACGTCGACTCCCATGGCGGAGGAGACGCCGACCAGAAGACCGAGGGCCAGAAGGAGAGCGAGGAGATCGAGCGCGGCAGCCGCCAGCCGATCACGGAGAGAGGCGGGGGCTGTACCGCCGGGATCGCGGTCGGAGGGTAGCTGTCGCGACTCCCTCCCGGCCTTCACCGGTCGGGTTTCGGCGGCGGACACCGGCCGATCCCTCCCCTCGTCGGCCCCGTCGGCGGGCCCGGTCGGCTGCGGATGGCCGGCGACCTCCGACGGATCGAACAACG
>JAWVZD010000608.1:0-1610 GCA_033722395.1 Thermoanaerobaculia bacterium
GCCCTGGCGGTAGATGGCGGTATGGATCTGCTCGGCCCGATACGGCCGGTCGAGACGATCGCCGAGCCGACGACGGATCTCGTCGCGGCTCAGGCCGAGCAGGTCGGACCGCTCCGTCACGGCCGACGCCTCGCTCAAGACGGCGCCGTCCCCATCCTGCGGCGGCGGAGAGAGATCCATCTGTGAGATAGGGGTCAGCGACGGCGGCGCATCCGCCGTGTCGGGTCGATGCCGATCGAGCGCAGGAAGGTCAGATCCTGCCCGTCGATGCGGAACACCGGGTCGGCCGCCGGCAGCGCCTTGGGCTCCGGATCGGCCTCGCTCGCCTCCGGTTCCTTCTTGCAGTTGAGCTGCATCGACAGGGTATAACCGTGCGCCCGGATCTGGGACAGCGCCTGGTTGACGTCGGGTGACTCCGAGATCGCCTCGAACACCGCCCGACCCAGATCTCGCAGTCTGCGCTGGAGGTTCTCGTCCATGATCCGTGCGCCCTTCCCCGAACTCGTGGGGGCAGCCTCGAGGATTATCCCCACCCTCCTTTCGACTGTCAAACCAGCCCCGCCCTGGCGAGCGAAGGCGCTGTGTGATAATGCAGCGCCGGCCCCAGCCATGCCTCGTCACCACCCGAACGGAGCCTCCCGCGACTCCGACCCACCGACCGAGGACGGCGCCGAGGTACCCTCCCGCCGTCTCGGCCGAGCTCCCGACGAGGCTCTCGAAAGGGCCCTCGGTTGGGCCGCCGAGCAGGGCTTCGCAGCGACCTCTACCGAGCCTCTCGCGGGCGACGTCTCGGCTCGCCGCTACGTCCGTCTCACCGCCGGCGCAGAGCGACTCGTCCTGGCGCTCTATCCGCCCGAGATCGCCTCGACTTGCGAGCGCTTCACCGCCACCAGCCACATCCTCACGCAGGCCGGAGTGCGGGTGCCGCGGCTCGTCGCGGTCGATTGCGAGCACGGCCGCATGCTGCTCGAAGACGTCGGCCGGGCGACCCTCTTCGACGAGCGCGACAGGGGATGGATGGAGCTCGAGCCGTACCTCGAGCTTGCAGTCGAGGTAGTGGCTCGGCTCGCCGCCCTTCCCGCGACGTCGGTCGCCGGGCTCAATCCACCCCTCGACGAAACCCTCCTCGCCAGGGAGCTCGAGCACACCTGGCGAATCGCCTTGGGCGACGCCGACCTGGTGCGTGGCGGCTTTCCCGCAGCTTTGGCGACGGCTTTCGGCCGTATGGTCTCCGAGCTGGCCCGCTCCCCCCGCGTCGTAGCGCACCGCGACTTCATGGCGCGCAACCTGGTGCCGCTCCCGGCAGACTCCGGCTCGCCACGCCGGATCGTCGTTCTCGACCACCAGGACCTACGCCTGGCACCCGCCGCCTACGATCTCGCTTCACTCCTCAACGACAGTCTCTATCCTCCCACCGACCTCGCCGATCGACTCCGTTCGCGCCTGGCGGATTCGGTGCGGACGATCGACTATCACCGCGCAGCCGCGCAGCGCGGCTTGAAGATCGTCGGCACCTTCCTCGGCTTCGCCGAGCGCGGCGATCGGCGCCACTTGCCACTGGTCGATCCCAGCCTCGAGGCCGCCCGCGGGCATCTGGCGGTGCTGCCGGA
>JAWVZD010000609.1:0-1607 GCA_033722395.1 Thermoanaerobaculia bacterium
CAGCGGCCGAAACGGACCGTGCTCACCGTCTGCGCCATGCGTATACTCTCCGGTCGTAGGATTTCATTCGAACCGATGCCGATCGAGATCTATCGCCGCACCCTCGAGCGGGGCACCCGTCCGGGCACCGACATCCATGATCTGACCGACGAGATCCGGCTCGTGGTCAGCGAGAGCGGCGTCGAGGACGGCCTCCTGCTGGTCTCCGTGCCGGGCTCGACGGCCGCGGTTACCACCATCGAGTTCGAGCCCGGCGCCGTCGCCGACCTGACCGCCGCCATCGAGCGGCTCGCCCCCGAGGATATCGACTACGAGCACGATCGCCGCTGGGTTGACGGCAACGGATTTTCCCACGTGCGCGCCGCCCTGATGGGACCGTCCGCGGCGTTTCCGATCGCGGCCGGCGAGATCGAGGTCGGCACTTGGCAGCAGATCGTACTGTGCGACTTCGACAACCGTCCCCGGACGCGGCGGATCGTCGTGCAGGTGATGGGCTGAGAGCCGCGACGGCTTCCTAACCATCTCCCGGGGTCTCGCCAGCTCGGCGCCAGTCCTGCTCTTCCAACCAGGCGACGACCTCGTCTCTCTCCGCCGGCACGATGGCCAGGTGGAGGCGATCGCCGGGTCGTCCCGACACGGTCTCGTCGTACGGTCTCCGGCTACCGTCGCGGTCGATCAGCAGCGGTAGGTAGGATGCGGTGAGAGCGGGCGAGGCGGTCGAGCCGAGAGTCGCGTCCGACTTCTTCTCGCCGGCATAGACCCACTCCTCGACGGGCGCCATCTCGGTAGCGATCAGGTGCTCCCACCGGCTCAGATTGCGGGGTTCGCCGAACAGGATGCGGGCGTCGATCTCCTCGACCATCGCTTCGGTCACCGGTAGGAAGCCGCGATTCAGCGCCAGCCAGGCGGTCGGCAGGTGGAACGACTGTTTGGCGCGCTCGACGAACGAGTAGTTGACCTCGTCGTTGCTGGTCACGGCGATGGCGCCGAGCCGGTCCTCGAGCCGGGCGCGCAGTAGCACGGGATCCGACAGCGCGCTTCCGAAGATGACCCGGAAGCCCTCCTCCTCCGCCTGGCGCGACGACACCGGGTTCGAATCGATCAGCACCAGCGGCTCGCCGGCGTCGCGCAGACGCGAGGCGATCATGCGGCCGATCGCCGAGGCGCCCAGGATGGCGTATCCCTTCGGGTCGTCGCGTCGGAGGTGGAGCCAGGCGGCGAGCGGCTTGCCGGTCAGGCCGAAGACGACCACGGTCACCGCGATGACCAGGAAGACGAGCGCGCGTAGCTCCGCACCGCCCGGGATCCCGGCGGCTTCGAGGGACTGCGCGAAGAGCGAAGCGACCGCCGCGGCGACGATGCCGCGGGGCGCCATCCAGGAGACGAAGACTCTCTCCCTCCACGAAAGGTCGGACCCCATCGTGCTGGCGACGACGTTCAAGGGCCGGACGACGAACATCAGCGCCACGACGGTCCAGAAGCCCGCCCAGCCGAGCGCTTGCACCTCCGCCAACCGCACGTCGGCGGCAAGGAGCACGAACAGCAGCGCGATCAGCATGACCGTGAGCTGCTCCTTGAACTCGCGCAGCTCCTCGAGCACCCGCGAG
>JAWVZD010000610.1:0-1545 GCA_033722395.1 Thermoanaerobaculia bacterium
AGGTCGACATCCGCCAGCTCGAGCGATACGCCCAGAACGACGCAGACGCCTACAGCTACTCCGGCGCCTTGTGCCGCGCCAACCAGGGCCTGATGGAGTTCGTCGAGATGTTCAAGGCACCGATCAAGGTGCTGCACCCGCTGCTGACCGCGACCCAGGAAGGCAACTACAACGCCACCGAGGGCCTCTCGGCGCTGCCCTTCCAGGGCATCATCCTCGCGCACTCGAACGAGTCGGAGTGGCAGTCCTTCCGCAACAACAAGAACAACGAGGCCTTTCTCGATCGGGTCTACATCGTCAAGGTGCCCTACTGCCTGCGGGTCAGGGAGGAGCAGCAGATCTACGAGAAGCTGCTGCGCGACAGCCAGCTGAACGAGGCGCCGTGCGCGCCCGGCACCCTGCGCATGATGGCGCAGTTCTCCGTGCTGACCCGCCTGAAGGAGCCGGAGAACTCCAGCATCTTCTCCAAGATGCGCATCTACGACGGCGAGAACCTCAAGGACACCGACCCCAAGGCCAAGTCGGTGCAGGAGTACCGCGACTACGCCGGCGTCGACGAGGGCATGACCGGCATCTCGACCCGGTTCGCCTTCAAAATCCTCTCGCAGGTGTTCAACTTCGATCACAGCGAGGTCGCCGCCAATCCTGTCCACCTGCTCTACGTGTTGGAGAAGCAGATCGCCCGCGAGCATCTGCCCCAGGAGGTGCAGGACCGCTATCTGGGCTACCTCAAGCAGTACCTGGCGCCGCGCTACGCCGAGTTCATCGGCAAGGAGCTGCAGACCGCCTATCTCGAGTCCTATGCCGAGTACGGCCAGAACATCTTCGACCGCTACGTCACCTACGCCGACTACTGGATCCAGGACCAGGAGTACCGCGATCCGGACACCGGCGAGATGATGGACCGCGCGGCCCTGAACGAGGAGCTGGAGAAGATCGAGAAGCCGGCGGGCATCTCCAATCCGAAAGACTTCCGCAACGAGATCGTCAACTTCGTGCTGCGCGCCCGGGCCAAGAACCACGGCGCCAACCCCCGCTGGACCAGCTACGAGAAGCTGCGCGCGGTGATCGAGAAGAAGATGTTCTCCAACACCGAAGAGCTGCTGCCGGTGATCTCCTTCAACGCCAAGGCGTCGGCGGACGACAAGAAGAAGCACGAGCAGTTCGTCGATCGGATGGTCGAGAAGGGCTATACGCCCAAGCAGGTGCGCCTGCTGTCGGAATGGTACCTGCGGGTGAGAAAGTCGCAGTGATCGTGTAGCGATCGCCCGCGGGCGGGATATCATTGACAAGCGCCGGTCGGCCCCTCATGGGCCGACCGGCGCGTCCCGGCACCAGGCAGGGTCGATCAACCGGAATCCAGAGGGCAGCATGTCTCACTTCATCGACCGTCGGGTGAGCTCGAAGAACAAGAGCACCGTCAACCGCCAGCGCTTCCTCAAGCGCTACAAGGCGCAGCTCAAGCGCGCGGTGTCCGACGCGGTCAACCAGCGCAGCATCACCAACATCGACGAAGGCGAGAAGGTCAGCATCCCTTCCAAAGAC
>JAWVZD010000611.1:0-1420 GCA_033722395.1 Thermoanaerobaculia bacterium
AACGCCTGGCCGACGCCGCCGGGATCCGGGACGAGCAGGTTCGAGCCCAGTCCGAGCAGCCAGAACGGCACGCCGGCACGTTCGATCTCCGGCAGCAGCCGACACAGACCGCGAAGGGTCGAGACTTCGACCAACCAGCGGGCCGGACCGCCGATCCGGAAGGTCGTCAGTGGTGCCAGGGCGGCCTCTCGCTCGACCGCCAGGCCGGGCAAGCCGTCGAGCTGTCGATCGAGTTCTCGACCCTGTGCGGAGAGCGTGCTGGACATGTTGACTTGGTGGGAGTGGTTGACTACGATGAAGCCCACTTGCCCTCTGCCGGGCGCCAACCCCGAAAGCTGCTCGCATCCGACCGACGGACGACCGACCGGCCGAATCTCCGAGCGGCGCCGCCGGTTGCATTTCGGCGCCTCGAAACTAGTATATCGGGGTGACCCGAGGAACCTCTCCCGCCGACACTCATCGCGAAGGAGTCAACCTCAATGTCCTCAACCAAGAACGACAAGTCCAAGGCGGTCGAGAACGCTCTCACCCAGATCGAGCGCCAGTTCGGCAAAGGCGCCATCATGCGCCTGGGACAACGCGAAGCGATGGAGATCCCCTCGATCCCGACCGGTTCGCTCGCCGTCGATCACGCCATCGGCGTCGGCGGCTTCCCACGCGGCCGTGTGGTCGAGATCTACGGTCCGGAGTCGTCCGGCAAGACGACCCTCGCGCTGACCGTCATCGGCCAGGCGCAGAAGCAGGGCGGTACGGCGGCGTTCATCGACGCCGAGCACGCCTTAGACGCCGAGTACGCCACCAAGCTCGGGGTCGACATCGACGAGCTGCTGGTCTCACAACCCGATCACGGCGAACAGGCGCTCGAGATCGCCGAGATGCTGGTGCGCTCGAACGCCGTCGACGTGGTGGTGATCGACTCGGTGGCGGCGCTGGTGCCGCGCGCCGAGCTCGAGGGCGAGATGGGGGACTCCCACGTGGGTCTCCAGGCGCGCCTCATGTCCCAGGCGCTCCGGAAGCTCACCGCCATCGTGTCGAGGTCGAAGACCACGCTCATCTTCATCAACCAGATCCGGGAGAAGATCGGCGTCATGTTCGGCAACCCCGAGACCACCACCGGCGGGCGGGCCCTCAAGTTCTACTCCTCGGTGCGGATCGACATCCGTCGGATCGCGGCGCTCAAGGACGGCGACGAGGTGATCGGTAGCCGGGTGAGGATCAAGGTGAAGAAGAACAAGACGGCGCCGCCGTTTCGCCAGGCCGAGTTCGACATCGACTACGGCGAGGGCATCTCGCGCTTCGGCGAGCTGGTGGACCTCGGCGTCGAGCACAAGCAGGTGGTGAAGAGCGGCTCCTGGTACAGCTACGGAGACGTCCGCCTCGGCCAGGGACGCGAGAACGCCAAGCGTTTCCTGCGCGAGAA
>JAWVZD010000612.1:0-1350 GCA_033722395.1 Thermoanaerobaculia bacterium
ACGGCCCGAAGTTGACGGGTGGAAGCGATACGGCTCAGATGACGCCTGGGTAGGCGTTGCAGGTCAGCTATCCGACCACGCCGGGCAGATGTCCTGGAACGAGCACCAGTCGCACAGTCTGGACGTCCGCGCCGGGAATCTGTCGCGCTCGATCGCTCTCTCGATCGCCTTCCATAGCGCCCTCAGCTGACCGTCCATGGCGTCCAGTTGGCGGTGGTCGATCGGTAGCCGGTAAAGGGTCGGCCCGTTCAGGTAGAGCAGGCGGACTTCCTTGGGGGTCTCGCCGGTGCGGTTGCGAATCAAGAGCGCGTAGATCTTGAGAGCGAAGAATGCGGGTAGAGCGTATCTCTCAGGCGGCGCCCGGCCGGTCTTGTAGTCGGTGATCACCAGGTCGCCGTCTTCGGTCCGATCGATACGATCGAGGATTCCCCTGATGGTGATGCCGCCGAGGTCTTCGGTCATGTCGAGCTCGCGGTCCTCGGGGTCGAAGCTGGTCGGATCCTCGATCGAGAAGTAGTTCGCCAGGAGCTCCAAGGACTCGATTCCCCAGGCTCTCTCTTGCTCCGTGTCTGCGAAGAGGTCGGCGTACTCGTCCTCTCCACGGATCTCGGTCCACGCCTCGCGGAACAAATCGAAAAGCCTTTCCACCGTTCGATCGTCCACGGAGTGGTCGAAAAGCCTCTGGAGAGCTAGATGGGCCGTCGTGCCTCTCGCCTGATAGATCGAGGTCGGCTCGGGCAGACGGTCGATTGCACGGAACTTGAAGAGCTGTGGGCAGGTCTTGAAGTCGCCCGCCCTGCTGGGCGAGAGTGTTTCGAGTCTCGGATCTTCGAGTTGGATCGTCACGTTTTCGATCATAGGAATCGCCTGTGACAGGAACGCGGACATCCGCTGAGTCTCTAGTGCCCCACCGACTTCGGCTCGTCCGCCGGATCCGGCAATCCCGGAGACGGGCACGCGAAAAGCATCGTTAACACGCGAAAACCAAGGAGTCTCGGACCTTGACGCGGGAGGGCCGTCTCACGTACGTTCTCGTTCGGTTCGGGGGTGACCCCGAGCCGCATCGAGTGGCCGATGAGCCATCTCGATCGGCGACCCGTCGGGGGCCCGCTTTCCCGACAGGTTCGCCCGGAAGCCCCGAGAGGGCTGAGGCTCCGGCCGAGGCTTTCTCGGGGTTTTCCTGATTGTTGGTGGCGGACTTTGGACGCTCTGATGGCGAGCCGACTTTTCCCTACGGTCTCCCATCCGCGCGAGATAGTCGCTGCTTCGGGGAGCACTTCCGTCGCTTCCTGTCTCGATCAGGTTTTGATCAGGAAAACAGACGCCGGTCGGCTCGCATGCTCGTGATCA
>JAWVZD010000613.1:0-1341 GCA_033722395.1 Thermoanaerobaculia bacterium
CCGGCCCGCCAACGGCCGCGCGAAGGTCGGGTCTTCCTCGATCGCCAGCTCGAAGTACCGCAGGGCCTGCTCCGCGGCCGAGGGGTCGCTGCCAACTCGTCCCAGAAAGTAGTTGCCCTTGAGATACGCCTCCTGAGCGGCGGGCTTCACCTCCGGCGCCGCCAAGCGTGACGCCTCGTCGCGGCTGAGCGCGATCTGCACCTCGGCGGCAACCGCTCGCGCCACCTCGCTGTGGATCGCGAACACGTCTTCGATCGGCCGATCGTAGGTCTCGACCCACAAGTGCTCGTCGGTGCGACCGTCGATCAGCTGCGCGGTAATCCGCACCCGGTCCTCGGCGCGCAGCACCGAGCCCTCGATCAGGGCATCCACACCCAGCTCTCGGGCGATCTCCGGCAGAGGCGGCCTGTCGGGCCCCTTGTACTGCATCGCCGAGGTGCGAGAGATGACCCTCAGCTCGCCGAGCTTGGCCAGACTGGCGATCAGAGCCTCGGTCATGCCGTCGACGAAGTACTCCTGCTCGGGGTCGTTCATCAGGTTGTCCAGCGGCAGCACCGCGATGGAGCGGATGTCGCTCGGCCGGGGCTCGAGCGATGGCCCCGGCCGCCGTATCGTCAGGTAGAACACCACGATCGCCAGGACCGCGGCAACGGCGGCCAGGGTCAGATATACCCCTCGCCGCGTCTTCGCTGGGCGCGCCGACCGAGCACTCGAAGCAACCGTGGCCGAGGACTCTGCGGTCGATTCGCGGCGCAAACCCTCGAGCTCGTACAGCAGGTCCTTCGCCCTCTGGTAGCGTCGCTCCGGATCCTTCTCCAAGCAACGCCGGAGGATGCGACCGAGGTGATGGGGTAGATCGCTTCGCACCTCGTCGACCGACGGCGGCATCTCCCTCAGGATCGCCGCCGTCAAAGAAGCCGAGGTGTCGCCGCAGAACGGCCGCTCCCCGGTCGCCATTTCGTAGAGAAGAACACCCAGCGAGAAGATGTCGGTGCGCGCGTCGACCGAGCGGCCTTCCACCTGTTCCGGGGACATGTACGGATACGTGCCGAGAACGGCACCCTCCCGGGTCATGGCCTCGGTCGGTAGCTGGCTCGAGCCTTCCGCTGGCTGATCCTCGACTTGGAGCCTGGCGAGACCGAAGTCCAGCACGCGCAGACGTCCCTCCCCGTCCACCATCACGTTGGCGGGTTTGAGATCGCGGTGGACGACGCCGCGCTCGTGGGCCGCCCGCAAAGCGTCCACCAAGGGCACGGCCAGCTCCAGCAAACGCTCGAAAGAAAAGCCCCGCTGCGGGATGAGCTCGTCGAGCGTCTGTCCCTCGATCAGAGCCATCGTCAG
>JAWVZD010000614.1:0-1187 GCA_033722395.1 Thermoanaerobaculia bacterium
GGGCGGGGCCGACGCGACGGCCACCGAATCTCCGAGCCGAGCCGCGAGCCAGGCGGCGAGCCGCCGATGGCCAGCCGGCGAGAGATGGCCGTCGCCGGGCAGGAAGCAGTCGTCGCAGCCGGTGAAGAGTCCCTCGGTCGTGAAGTAGCGGATCTCCGATCGCTGGCAGGTGCCAGCGAGAAAGGCGGACAGGCGCTCGGTAGCGGCTCTCCAACGCTCGTCGACGCGATCGTCGATCGCCAGATGGACGACCGTGAGCCGACTCCCGGCGTCGCTCGAGCGTCGACTCAGATCGCGCAGAGTGGCTTCGTAGTAAGCCGCGACGCGAGCGAACAGACTCGGGTCGAGGAGCGCCTCCAGATACGGCAGGTCGATCGGATCGGTCGCGCCGGGGAGCGCCCGGGTCGGTCTCGGCCCCTGTTCCCGGGTCGACGCCTCGGCGGATCGCACCAGGCCGAGAGTCGGAGGGCTCTGGGCGATCCCGCGCAGCAACCTCGTACTCGCCAGGCCGAGCAACAAGCGGGGATGGAGAGTCTGCTGCCCCTCGATCTCGGCCAGGCGTCGGCGCATCGCTTCGTAATCCCAGTCGGCCTCCGGTCGGGCCTCGATCAGCCGTCGGTCACGATAGAACGTCACGTCGTGGAAGTCGTTCAGGAACACGAACAGCACCACGTCGGTCGGTCCGAGATCTCTCGCGTGCAATCGCAGCAGCACGTAGCTCTGGTAGACGCAGTCGCCCTGCCGCGCCATGTTGTAGGCGGCGATACCGTGCTCGGATCGCAGGTAGTGACCGGTCGTTTCGACCTCCTCGACGCCGTGACCGTAGATCAGTGAGTCGCCGAGCAGGAGGACCTCGCGCTCTTCGAGACGCGGCGGGTTGCGGAAGCCGAGCGAGTCGGCGCGGTGATGCCAGCGGTAGCCGTTGAAGTAGGCCTCGGTCTCGAAGTCCGGTTTGAGGAAGTTCATCTCGGTCACCGGATCGTGGAAGTACATGCCGCCCGGGAAGGCGCCGTACTTCGAGAAGGCGTAGTTGCCGAGGCGCGGCGGCAGCGTATCCGGAAAGACCGCCAGATAGACCTCGAGAGTGCCGAGAAAGAGAACTGCGGCGACGACCAGCTTGACCGAGGCGCGAGCGAGCGTTCCGAGCATGCGTCGAGTTCCGGGCCGCCGACACCGCTGTGGGGTCA
>JAWVZD010000615.1:0-1132 GCA_033722395.1 Thermoanaerobaculia bacterium
GGGCCACCTGACGGCTATCTCTACCGGCGACCTCCTCGAGGAGTGGCCCGACGAGATCGACCACATGCCCTCCTACTATCGTGGCCGCGAGGCGGATTTCTGGTTCTACCTGCGCGACATCCGGCGCCTGGTCGATACCGACACGCCAGGCGTGATTGCAGAGCTGAAGAAGCTTCGCAACCGCCGCTACTTCGATAAGCCCGTGTCGCTCTACGGCGGCATCGTCGACCTTCCGCTACTCGTCACTCGCGAGGAGGAGGTGTCGTGGTTCGGTGGCAACGAAGAGTTGACGGAAGGTCGTCTCTGGGCCGAGCGGGACGCCGTCTTCAAGGGCGAGACGGGACGGGTCGCGCAGGATCTTCGCGACAATCTGTTCGGTCCCGCCATCTGGGAGCAGCTCGAGCCCGGGAGCCGGACCTTCCTTAGTACGGCTGAGGCCGTCTACCGCGCTCGCCGCGAGGATCCCGGCTTCGACTTCTCGGCCCCGGCCGTCGAGTATGCCAAGGCTATCGAGACCGAGCTCAACGCACTGCTATTCGAGGCTCTCCATCGGGCTCTTTCAGGCAAACCGCCACACGAGCGGGAGGTCCGCGCGGACGGTCGTCTCCTCGACCTCGGCGGCTACCCCCCGCACCAGAGCCTCGGGACGCTCAAGTACTTGCTAGACAGCAAGGATGCGATCGTGACGACGGCGCTGCGTACGGTCCTGAAGCAGGACGCGAACTGGTTGCTTGGGACGCTCCCCCACCGACTCGCGCCGATTAAGAAGCTAAGGAACCCGGCGGCCCATGGGTCGTCGCTGACACGCAGCCGGCTCGCGGACATGCGAGCCGAGATCCTGGGGATCGGTCAGGAGGGACTGTTGGTGCGGCTGGCGCGGACGAAGCTGCGGATGGGAGGGTAATACGGCTTCCAACGACGGCCGTCACCCCTGCAATCGATGCATCACCGACCACACCTGATGCAGGGCGTGCACGTAGGCAGAGCCAGCATCCCCATGCTGTTTGCCGACTGCGGCAGCCCCGCCTGGGATCGCAGCTTTCGCTATTTCGCGCGCCAGCTCTTCCCGGACAAACCGCTGAAGGTGATTGCCGACGACGACCCGATTTTTCAGATGCCCTACACCTTCCCC
>JAWVZD010000616.1:0-1121 GCA_033722395.1 Thermoanaerobaculia bacterium
ACGAGCTTGGAACCGATGTTCGAGGTCATCAGGACGATCGAGTTCTTGAAGTCGACGACATTGCCGTAAGCGTCGGTCAACAGCCCGTCTTCGAGGATCTGCAACAACAGGTTCGCCACCTCGGGGTGGGCCTTCTCGATCTCGTCGAAGAGCACCAGTGAGTAGGGTTGGCGGCGAACCCGCTCGGTGAGCTGTCCGCCCTCTTCGTGTCCGACGTAGCCCGGCGGCGAACCGATCAGCTTCGACACGGCGTGCTTCTCCATGTACTCGCTCATGTCGAAGCGCACCAGCGCCTGCTGCGACCCGAAAAGGAACTCGGCGAGCCGACGCGCCACCTCGGTCTTGCCGACGCCCGACGGGCCCAAGAAGATGAACGACCCGACCGGCCGCTCGGGGTTGCTCACGCCTAAGCGCGAGCGCCGGATGGCGCGACTGATGGCGCTGATCGCCCGATCCTGGCCGACGACGCGCCGCCGCAACGAGTCCTCCATGTGGAGCAGGCGGTCGGCTTCGTCGCTGCGCAGGCTGACCACCGGGATCCCGGTCCACGACGAGATCACCTCCTCGATATCGGTCTGCGTCACCTCGAGCGCCGTCTCCTCGTCGCTCTCGCTGCGCATCCGCTCGAGATCCTCCCTGAGCTCGATCTCCCGCTCGCGCAGATAGACCGCCTTCTCGAAGTCCTTGTCGGAGATCGCCGCCTTCATGTCCTTGACGACGTCGCGGGTCTCCTTCTCCAGCCGGCGTAGGTTCTGCGTGTCGCGTACCCGCCTGAGCTTGACCCGGGCACCGGCTTCGTCGATGACGTCGATCGACTTGTCGGGTTGCTGCCGATCGGGGATGTAGCGCGACGACTGGAAGATCGCCGACCGCAGCGCACCCGGCGTATAGCGCACCTTGTGAAACGATTCGTAATGGTCTTTGATCCCCTCGAGGATCTCCAGCGTCTCCTCGCTGGTGGGCGGTGCGATCTGGATCGACTGGAACCGCCTGAGAAGCGAGCGGTCCTTCTCGATGTACTTGCGAAACTCCTTCAGGGTGGTGGCGCCGATGCAGGAGATCTCGCCGCGTGACAGGGCTGGCTTGAGGATGTTGGCGGCGTCGAGCGAGCCCTCGGCCGA